>DASVUA010000191.1:0-10396 GCA_036387295.1 Thermoanaerobaculia bacterium
GAGCCCGCCGCTTCAGTTTCGTACTAGCTGTTGTCGCCGTTGCCGCCGCCGTTGTTGCCGGACGACGAGCCGCCGTTGCCGCCTTCGTTGCCGCCGAGAGCCGGAACCGCTTCACGAACGCGCTCGGCGACGTTGCTCGCCGCGCTGCTGAGCGCCGCGCCGACGCGACGCGCTGCAGGACGCACGGCTGCTGCCGCTGCACCGACCGCTGCGCCGACGGCGCCAGCCGCGGCGACGCGGCCGGTCGAGGTTCTGCTACCCGATTTCGAGCCGCTGCGGCCTTTGGAGCCGCCGCTGCTCTTGCGAGCTCCGCCAGAGCTGGAACGGCCCGACGACTTGCTGCTGCTGCCGCCGCCGCTGCTCTTGCGTGACGAGCTGGAACCGCCGCTCTTGCTGCCGCCGGAGGCCTTGCCGCCTTTGCGGCCGGCCGCTGCGCGCTTCGCAGAGGTCGAAGATTTGGAGCCGGAGGATTTGGAGCCGGAGGATTTGGAACCGGACGATTTGGAGCCCGACGATTTCGAGCCCGAAGACTTCGTGCTGCCCGCGCGGCCCTTGCTGCTGCTGCCGCCCGAAGCCTTGCCGCCCTTGCGGCCGGCGGCCGCACGCTTGGCGGACGTCGACGACTTGGTGCTCGAAGTCGACCTGGAGCTCGACTTCGAACCCGACGACTTGGAGCTGCTGCCGGACGAACGGCCTTTGGTGCTTCCGGCCGAAGCCTTGCCACCCTTGCGGCCGGCCGCGGCGCGCTTCGCGGACGTCGAGCCTTTCGACGACGAAGAAGATGACTTCGACGACGATCCGGATTTCGACGATTTGGAGGACTTCGATGACTTCGAGCCCGACGACGACGATTTCGCGCCGCCCTTGCTCGAGCCGCCACTCTTCTTTGCGCCTTTCGACGCGCTCTTCTTTGCAGCCATGTTGTGTCTCCTCGTTCAGAAAGTTTTCGGTGGGGAGCCGTACTTTTGAATCAGAGAACCTGGCGCATGACAACCCGGTGTACGAGTTGCACGAAAAACAATGTAGACGAACATGGGCCGATTGTCACGTAGCGCACTGCTGTTGCGCATCGCACTTCCATTCGCGATCGCGCTTTTCATCCTGATGCACGTCTTCACGTTCCGCATCTTCATGCTCGATCGCCGCATCGCACGCGAGCTTTCGACGCACGGATGGCGCGAGCCGACGCTCATCATGTCGAACGCAAAAGGGCGCACGCGCGAAGTCGCACGCGTGTACGGAACCGACTGGCGTCCCACGCCGCCGGTGCTGCTCGACCAACTGCCGCCGCACATCGCCGACGCGTTCATCGCCGCGGAAGACGTCCGTTTTCGCAGCCACATCGGGCTCGATCCCATCGGCATTCTGCGCGCGGCCTTCACGAACGTCCGCGCGGGCGGAATCGCGCAGGGCGGCAGCACGATTCCGCAGCAGATCGTGAAGCAGCGCTATCTTTCGAACGAGCGGACCTGGCGCCGCAAGATCATCGAAGGGGCGCTCGCGATCGTGCTCGATGCACGTCTTTCGAAAGACGAGATCCTCGAGCTCTACCTCAACGACGTTTACCTCGGCCATCACGGCGGCAGTCCGATTCTCGGCATCGACGAAGCGGCGCGCCTCTTTTTCGACAAGCCGCCGCGCGCGTTGCGGCTCGATGAAGCGGCGCTGCTCGCCGCGATGATTCGCGCGCCGAATCGCGACACGCCGGAAAAGCGTCCTGACCTCGCGCGGGCGCGGCGCGATGCGATTCTCGCCGTCATGCGCGATCGCGGCTGGATCGACGAGCGCGAGCGCGCGGCGGCGGCGCGCCACGACGTCGACGTCACGCGCGGCGAGCTGCCGGAACGTCAATATCCGTACTATCTCCGCGCGCTGCGCGCGGAAGTAGTTCGCGAGATCGGTCTGCGTCCCGTCGTCGCGAGCGGCCTCACGATCGTCTGCGAAATGGATCGCGACGCGCAGCGTGCCGCGGAGCTTGCCGCCGCGCGCGGAGCGGGGCGTCTCGAGTCGCGCTATCGCTGGATTCGCGATCAGTCGCGCCGCGATCCGCTGCAGATCGCGATCCTGTCGGTCGATCCGCGCAGCGGCGGCGTGCGCGCGCTCGTCGGCGGCACGAGCTTCCGCCGTTCGCCCTTCGATCGCACCTCACAGATGCGACGGCAGCCCGGCTCCGCGTTCAAGACGTTCGCCTACCTCGCCGCCATTCATTCGAAAAAAGCGACCACCGCGTCGCTGCTGCTCGATGCGCCGCTGAAGGTGGAATTGAGCGGCAACGAAGTGTGGGAGCCGCAGAATTACGACGAGAACTATCGTGGACGCGTGACGCTGCGCGAGTCGTTCGAGCGCTCGCTGAACGTGCCGACCGTGCGGCTGACGCGCGACATCGTCGGGCTGCGCCGCGTTGCGAATACCGCCGAAAGTTTCGGCTTCGAACATGTCGAAGTAATCCCGGCGATGTCGCTCGGCGTCGGTGAAGTTTCGATGCGCGAGCTCACCGCGGCGTACACCGCCTTCCCGAGCCTGGGCGAGCGGGTCGAGCCGTTCCTGCTGCGACGCGTCACCGATGCGCGCGGCAAGTCGCTGTTCGAGCGCGAGATCAAAAAGAAGCGGGTCGTCGACGGCAGCTCCGCGTACATCGTGCACACGCTTCTGCGCGGCGTCGTGCGGCGCGGCACGGCCACGCGCCTCAAGAACTACGGCCTCGGCTACGTGGCCGGAAAAACGGGGACGACGAACGACTATCGCGATGCGTGGTTCGTCGGCTACACCGCGGACATGGTGACGAGCGTCTGGGTCGGCTTCGATCGCGGCGCGCCGCTGCGCCTCTCGTCGTCGGAAGCGGCATTGCCGGTGTGGGGCTCGTACATGCGCGAGATTCCGCACACCGCCGCGAATCCAGAGCCTCCGCCCGGCGTCACGTTCCGCAGCATCGATCCCGAAAGTGGAATGCTGTGGCGCGAAGGCTGCCCCGGCCCGATCCGCGAAGCCTTCCTCGAAGGCACCGCCCCCACACGCCACTGCCCGACCGGCATCATGGGCCGCATCGTGCGCCGCGTCCTCTTCGACGAAGACCACTTCGACGAGCCCGCCGCCATCACCTTCGACAAGTTCCGAAGATGGGCAAACGAAGTCGACCGCAACCGCCAGGACGTCGAAAGCGCGCTGGATAAGTTGAGGAGAATCTTCTGAGGTCGGAGGGTTGATGTGGAGTGCGGCGACGCACTTACATCAGTTTGGCGTGCGGCGGCAAAGCCGCCGCTTTGTGAGCGTGTCGCGATGCGGGTGCGAAAGCGGCGACTAGCGTCGCCGCACTCCAAACTGAATCCCACGCGCCGCGAGACGCCCCAGCGCCCACGCGCCCTCCGCGCCCACGCGCCTCCGCGCCTCCTCCGCGTTTGACTTCGCTGGCTGGGGGACCTACTGTTCGCGTGCTGGAGTGATTTGGGGTAGCTTGCAACCAGCCTAAAAAAAGCTAAAGAGCCGCGGTAAACCGATTCGATTCTGACGACGCCCCACGTCACTTGCGTGGGGCTTTTCTATTTATGGACTTCATCCAGGCAGTTGCCGACGAACACGTTTACCTCTTCGATGGCGCGATGGGGACGATGCTCTATTCGAAGGGCGTCTTCATCAACAAGTGCTACGACGAGCTGAATCTGCGCAATCCGGAGATCGTGCTCGAGGTGCATCGCCAATACGTCAAGGCGGGCGCGGCGATCGTGGAGACGAACACGTACGGCGCGAATCGCGTGAAGCTCGCGACGTTCGGCATTGAAGACGAACTGCGCGAGATCAACCTGCGCGCCGCGGAGCTTGCACGCAAAGCAGCCGGCGACAACGTGTATGTCGCCGGCGCGATGGGACCGCTCGGCATCCGCATCGAGCCGTACGGGGTGACCTCGCTCGAGGAAGCGCGCGACTACTTCCGCGAGCAGGCCACCGCGCTGCGCGACGGCGGCGTCGATCTGTTCGTCTGCGAGACCTTCGCGAACGTTTCGGAGATGGAGCAGGCACTCGCCGCGATCCGCGACGTCTGTTCGCTTCCGGTCGTGGCGCAGATGACGATTGGCGTCGACGGCCGCACCATCTTCGGTGATACGCCGCGCACGCTCGCGCAGCGTCTCGACCGCGCAGGCGCAGACGTCATCGGTCTCAATTGCGCGGTCGGGCCCGACCTGATGCTCGATGCGATCGAGGAGATGGCGGCGGTGACGGCGAAGAAGATCTCCTGTCAGCCCAACGCCGGACTGCCGCGCGACGTGAACGGCCGTCAGATGTACATGGCGTCGCCGGATTACTTCGCGAAATACGCGAAGCGGCTGATTCACAAAGGCGTGAAGTTCATCGGCGGCTGCTGCGGCACCACGCCGGAGCACATCAAGATGATGGCGGACGCGGTGCGCCCGCTTTCACCGCATCGCAAGTTCGTGATCGTCGAGCGCGACCCGAACGGCGAGAAGGCGGCTGGCAACGATCCGGCCGCGATGGCGCTGCGCTCGAACTGGGGCCGCAAGATCGCGAACGGCGAGTTCGTGACGACGATCGAGATCGTGCCGCCGAAAGGGGCGAATCCCGAGGCGCTCGTCAAATCGGTCGAATCGATCAAAGCCGCCGGCGTCGACGCCGTGAACGTGCCGGACGGACCGCGCGCGCAGAACCGCATGGGCGCAATCGCTGTTTCGGTCCTGCTGCAGCAGCGCGTCGGACTCGAAACCGTTCTCCACTACTGCTGCCGCGATCGCAATCTGCTCGGCATGCACTCGGACCTTCTCGGATGTGCGGCGCTCGGCGTACGCAATCTGCTGATCATCACCGGCGATCCTCCGAAAATGGGCCCGTACCCCGAGGCCACCGCGGTGTTCGACATCGACTCGATCGGGTTGACCAACATGGTCAACCTGATGAACCGCGGCCTCGACCTCGGCGGCAATCCGTTCGGCGATCCGACCTGCTTCACGATCGGCGTCGGCGTGAATCCCGGCCATCTCGATCTCGAATACGAACTGCGCCGCCTCGACTGGAAAGTGAAGGCAGGCGCGGAGTACGCGATCACGCAGCCGGTGTTCGATGTGCGCCAGCTCGAGACGTTCCTCGGACGGATCGAAACGCTGAAGCTGCCGATCGTCGCCGGCATCTGGCCGCTGCTGTCCTACCGCAACGCGCAGTTCATGAACAACGAAGTGCCTGGTGTCTCGGTGCCTGACGACGTGATGGAGCGCATGCGCATCGCGAGCGAAAAGAGCAAAGAGCATGGCCTGCGCGAAGGCGTTGCGATTGCGCGCGAGACGCTCGAGCGCGTGCGCGACCGCGTGGCCGGCGTGCAGGTGAGCGCGCCACTCGGCCGCGTCGATCTCGCGCTGCAGGTCTTCGAAGGACTGGTCGGCGAACGGAAAACGCTGCACGCGGAGCACGGAACGTAGCAGCCGTTCCGTGTTCCGCGGCGCCGTTCGCTCAGCGCCGTTTGATCACCGCGATCGAGACATCGTCGTCCGGCGGCACGTTGCCCATGAACGACCGCCACTCGCCGACGATCATTTCGACGAGACCGGCGGCCGTCGCATCGGGCTGCCATCCAGCGATCACTTCGACGTATTCGTCGCCGAACTCGCGATCCTGCGCGTTGCGCGCTTCGCTGAGACCGTCGCTGTGCAGCAGAAGGCGCTCGCCCTCGTCGAGCCGGCCGTGCACGACTTCCCACGACAAGCCTGCTTTGACGCCGAGGGGATAGGCGCCGCGGCCGATGTGCTCGGCCACCTTCCCGTTCATGTCGATCTTCAGCACGGGTGGATGGCCGGCCACGGTGCCGCAGAACGAACCGTCCGGAGAGAAGAGCAGGTAGACGCAGGAAAAGAACGAGCGCGAGCCGCCAGTGCGGCAGAGGATGCGATTGAGCGACGCGACGATCGCCATCGGCGACGGATCGACGTCGAGCTGCGTGCGGAACGACGCGTGCGCGACCGCCATCACGAGGCCCGCCGCCATGCCGTGTCCCGACGCGTCGCCGAAGAGCACGGCCATGCGTCCGTCGGGCAGCGGAACGAAGTCGTAGATGTCGCCGCCGACGGTATTCGCGATGCGATTGAATGCCGCGACCTCCCACTGTTCGGTTCGCGGCATCACGTGCGGAATGAGGCTCGCCTGCAGGTCGCGCGCGAGCTGCAGCTCATCGCGATACTTCAGTTTGTCGATCAGCTCCATCGCCAGGAGGAGCGTCATCATCAGAAACGTGGCCGTGATCTCGACGAAGACCCAGGTGTCGGCGATGCTGGTGCGATAGATCGCGGAAAGGCAGATGAAGAAGGCGAGGAAGGTGAGGCCGAAGAGAATCCGCCGCTGCGGTGCGAGCTTCTTCGTCAGGCCGAAGAAAATCGCGCTGATCGTGCGCAACCAGCGCATGAACGCTTTCGGCTCCCGCTCGATCGACGCGCGATGCTCGGCGATGAGCATTTTCTTCGTCTCGGGCCACTCGAGCGAATAGAGATTCGTCACGTCGTCCGAAGTGATCGACGTGACAGTGCTTCGACCGAGGTCGAGCCAATCGCGGAGGCGGGCCACGGTGGGGATTGTACGGATGCGCGGGCGGGGTGTTGCGTTTGGGGTTGCCCGTTGCCCGTTGTCCGTTGGGAGTTGTCCGTTACCCGTTGCCCGTTGCCCGGGCCGCGTTGCGAGTTGCTCGAACCGTGTTGCGTGGACGGCAAGCCCGCGTCACGGCAACAAGGCCCGGGTAACGGGCAACGGGTAACGGGCAACGCCACGCAACGTGCAACCCCGCCCTCAAACGGCACGAGAGTTACACTGTCGCTCATGCGTCGCATCGCGCTGATCCTGGGTCTCGCGGGAGCTTTGTCTCTCGGCGGGCAGGAGTTGCCGTTCACGCATTTCGAGTCGGGAGGACACGCGACGCCGCTGCCTTCCGCGAGCGTGCAGAAGGTCGTTCAGGATCATCAGGGGTACATCTGGTTCGCGTTTTATTCGACCGGAATCGCGCGGTATGACGGCCGGGCGATGGAGACGTACGGAGTTGCGGACGGCCTTGCCGATCCGACCGTGCGCGAGCTGGTGGAGGACGCGTCGCATCGGTTGTGGGTCGGCTCCGAGGCGGGGCTGGTCGTGTCGACGAAACCGCTCGATCAGTACGGGCCCGGCGAGCGGCTGCGCTTTACGCCGAGGATGGGGAACGTGCCGCTCACGCGATCGCGCATGCGCCGCAGCTGCGTCGTTGCGGCAAAAGACGGCGGCGTATGGGTCGCGACGCAGAACAGCGTCATCCGCTACGACGGCAAACGCGCGCGCGAGTATCCGCTGAGCGGAGCGGTCGCGATGCTCGCGCGGCGCGACGGATCGCTGCTCGTCAGTCTCGCCAACGGCGACGTTGTCACGCTCGACGGGCGCGTTGTCACGCGGGGTGCTCCGACCATCGCCCTGCTCGAGACGAGCAACGGCGAGCTGTGGGGCGGCACCGGCGATGGCGCCGTGTGGCGAATGGAAAACGGCGTGCGCCAGGTGGTGAGTGACCGTCTGACCGAGCGGATCGTTTCGCTGCTCGCCACGCGCGACGGACGTCACGTCTGGGCCGCGAGCCTCGGCAACGGCGCGTTGCGCATCACGCGCGCCGCGCCGGCGCAGCAGCTCGTCGTGACGCGTGCGAATGGCCTGCTCGGTGAGACGCTCTGGACGCTCCTCGAAGATCGCGAAGGGAACCTCTGGCTCGGACAGAACGGCGGCGCGTCGCGTCTGCGCAAAGGCTACGACGCGTTCTCCGCATGGACCGAGCGGACGAATCCCGCGCTTCCCGATTCGAGCACGTTCGCCGTCGTGCCGGAGTGGCGCGGCGCGATGTGGGTGGCGACCGGCAGCGGCGTCGCGGCGTTGCGCGCGGGGAGCTCGACCGTCACGATTTCGGTTGCGGACGGGCTGCATTCAAACCAGACGTACGCGATCGCGGCGCAGGACGACACGCGGTTGTGGATCGCAACCGGCGCGGGCCTGAATTGTCTTTCGCGCGCCGGCGACGAACCGCCGCAGGTCACGACGCCCGTGCAGCGCAGGCCGGTCGACGTGCATGGCGAGCCGTACGTTCTCAGCGCGCTCGGCTTCGATACGACCTACACGGCTCGCCGCTTCGGCAACACGATGTGTTTCGCCGGGAGCTGGGGGGTGGCGTGTCTCGACGGCGCGCGCTGGCTGACGTTCCGTGCGCCTTCCGGAATCTCACCCGCGGGCGCGACGAGCATCGCCCTCGATGCGAAGGGGTTTCTTTGGGTCGGTACGACCGATCGCGGGTTGTTCCGCTCGACCAGCACGCTGGCCGCAATCTTTCACGCCGCGGCGGCGGATCCCGCCAGCGCCGCGACGCGCGAGGTGACGGAGCGCGTCTTCGTCTCCGCCCGCACGGCGGGCAACGGCGTGCCGGCGAGCGGCGTTCGTGCGCTCCTTTATCACGCCAATCGTCTCTGGATCGGCACCGGCGCCGGCCTTTCGACACTCGAGACGGCCGCACCGTTCACGACGTCGAACATCTTCGCCGGGCAGCCGGTGGTCGGCATGGCGGCGCCGCTTGACGGCCGGACGATCTGGGTGAGCAACAACGCGGGGCTCGTCGAGATCGATGCGCACACGCGCAAGGTGCTGTCGCGCGTCACGAAAGCCGACGGTCTCGTCGACGATGAAGCGTGGGCGTACGGCCCGCTCGCGACCGACGCCTCGGGCCGCATCTACCTCGGCACGCCGAGCGGGGTTTCGATCTTCGATCCGTCGGCGCGCACACAGAGCACGCTCGCGCCGATCGTCCGTTTGCGCGGCGCCGCGCGCACCGAAAACGAGATCGAGCTCGAATACGCGGCGCTCTCGTTCACCGACGAATCGCGGGTCCGCTATCGCACACGTCTCGCCGGTTTCGACGAAGACTGGTCGAGCGAGACGGCGGATACGAAGACGCGCTACACGAACCTGCCGGCGTTTCTTTTCGATCGCGATTACACCTTTCAGGTAAAGGCGCGCAATGCGCAGGGCGTCTGGTCTGCGCCGCTCGCGTACCCGTTCAGCGTCCGTCCGCCGCTCTGGCTGCGCTGGTGGGCAGTCGTGTCGTACATCGCTGCCGCGGCGCTCGCGCTCTGGGCGTTGAGCCGCTGGCGGACGCGCCAGCTCAAGCGGAAGAACCGGATGCTGGAAGACCTCGTGCTGTCGCGCACCGAAGAGATTCGTGCGCAGGCGCGCGAGCTCGAGACGCTCGATCGCATCGTCGAAGTGATCAACCGCGAAGTCGCGCTCGAGAACGTGTTGAAGAGCATCGTCACGCAGGGGATGAAGCTCTTCCCGCAGGCGGAAAAAGGGGTGTTTCTCCGGTTCGATCACGAAACGCGGCGCACCGAGGCGATCGCGGTTGCGGGATACGACGCCGATCCGTTTCGCGGCAGAGCGCTGTCGTTCGAAGAAGCGATGCGCCGCTACTCCGAGCGCGCGGAGCAGCTCGAAGAAGGCGTGTATCTCGTCAAGCAGGCGGACTTCCACCATCTCGCTGCCGCCGACAAGACAGCGCATCTGCCGATCCCGAAAGTGATGCTGGCGATGGCCGTCACCCTTGGCGGGCGCATGGAAGGCTTCCTCATCTTCGACAACTTCAAGGACGAAAACGCATTCGGCCGCAGCGATCTGCAGAAGCTCGCCCGCGTGCGCGAACATGCCGTGTCGGCCATCGCGAAAGCGCGCATCCTCCGCGAGCTGCAGATCAAGAACGAACAGGCCGAGGAAGCGAATCGCGCGAAGAGCATTTTCCTCGCGAACATGAGCCACGAGCTGCGCACCCCGATGAACGCGATCATCGGGTTTTCCGAGATTCTCGGCGAGCGGCTGGCGGGCAAAATCGAGCCGAAATACGTCGGCTTTCTGCGCTCGATTCTCACCTCGGGACAGCACCTGCTCAGCATCATCAACGACATCCTCGACCTCTCGAAAGTCGAAGCGGGGAAGATGGAGCTGTACCCCGAAACGTTCCCGGTACGCATCGCGATCGACAGCGTTTGCCAGGTGATGAAAGGCCTTTCGGGCAAGAAAGGCATTACGTTCGAAGTCGAAGTGGACGACGAAGTGCGCGAGATCGAAAGCGATCACGCGAAGTTCAAACAGATTCTCTACAACCTGCTCTCGAACGCCGTGAAGTTCTCCCGCACGACCGGCGTCGTCACGGTGCGCGCGCGCCGCGACAACGACAACATCAGGATCTCGGTCATCGATCGTGGCATCGGCATTTCGGCCGAGCATCAGGCGGTCATTTTCGACGAGTTCCGTCAGGTCGATACGAAGACCAGCCGCTCGCACGGCGGCACAGGCCTCGGCCTGTCGCTGGTGAAGAAATTCGTCGAGCTGCAGCGCGGAACGGTGCGAGTCACCAGCACGG
>DASVUA010000192.1:0-3921 GCA_036387295.1 Thermoanaerobaculia bacterium
CCACTCGCCGCGATGAATGTCGAACATCAACGTGCGCGATGCGTTCGTCACGTCGGTCACGTGCGCCGCGCCGCGCGTGAGGTTCCAGATCAGCCACGAGTCGACGGTGCCGAATGCGAGGTTCGACGCCTCGCGATCGCGCAGAAGCCAGCGCAGTTTGGTGCCCGAAAAGTAGGCGTCGAGCAATAGGCCGGTGCGCGCGCGGAACAACTCCTCGTGTCCTGCCGCCCGCAGCGCATCGCAATCGCTCGCGGTGCGCCGGTCCTGCCAGACGATCGCGTTTGCGACCGGTTTTCCGGTGGTGCGATCCCACACGATCGTCGTCTCGCGCTGATTGGTGATTCCGATCGCCGCGACCTCGACGCCCGGTACTTTCGCGATGCACTCAGCGGCGACAGCGATCTGCGTCGACCAGATCTCTTCCGGATCGTGCTCCACCCAACCCGGCCGCGGATAGATCTGCGAAAACTCGCGCTGCGCGACCGCGAGCACACGTGCGCGTTCGTCAAAAAGAATCGCGCGCGAGGAGGTCGTTCCCTGATCGAGCGCGAGGACGGCTTGCATGAGGCCGCGATTGTATGTGGAGTGCGCGCAAGCCACTCAGGCGGACTGTCGCTCGAACTCCACCAGTTGCCGCGCAAACGCCGCCGCCTCGTTCATGCTCCGTCCGGCGAGATCGTCGGCGAGCCGGCCCACGAACGCCGATTGGGCGAAGCGGCGGCCGAAGCGGCGCGCCGTCCAGAGCATCAGCGGAATGAAGGCGATGCTCCAGACGATGTTCGCCACGATCCACCGGATGTCGAACACCGCGTAGAAGTCGATGCCGAGCAGTCCTTTCACCGAAACGATGACGAGCGGAGTCCAGAGTGCCGGCGCGATGAGCAGCGTCCACTTCGACGTGCGGATGCGCGACATGCGCAGCAGCGTGACTCGCCGCTGCGCTTCGATCACCGGCATCGCGTAGTCGGCCCGTCGTGCGGCAAGCAACTGACGGACGCCGGCGGCGAACGCGGCGATCGTGCAGGCGTGCAGGATCGCGGCGGGAATGAGGTACCGCGGATCACGCAAGTGGGACCACAGAAATGATCCGATCACGACCAGTGCGATCGCGTTGATCGCGAGCTCGGTCACGATCGTGCGGCGCACGCGATCGAGCGCCGTGGACATTGAATCCAGATGACTCGTGCGCAGCTGCGCCGCGGTGAGGTGAACGAGCGTCTCGAGCTTCGCGTCCTGCTGCTTCCAGCGTTCCTGCAGTTCTTCGAACGTCATTTGTTTTTCTCCTCGTAGCGAGTTTTCAGTTGTTCCTTGATGCGGTTCACTTTCGTGGCGACGTTGGTGGCGCTGAGCCCGACGATGGCGCTGATTTCGAGATGCGAGTGGCCGTCGAGGTAGAGGACGATGACGGCGCGATTCAGCTCGTCGAGCTCGCGAATGAGGTCGTACAGAACGCGCGTGTCATCGCGCTCGGCCGCGTCGTGTGCGACGGCGATCCCGGTCGTCTCGTCGAGCGGCATTGCCTCACCGCCGGCCGCTTTGCGCGCGCGGTAATGCGAGATCGCGACGTTCATCGCCACGCGGTACATCCACGTCGAGAACCGCAGGCGTGAGTCGTAGCGGCCGAACGAACGCCAGAGTTGGAGGACGATCTCCTGCGCGAGATCTTCGCGATCGTGTCTGTCGCGGCAGTAGGCGCTCGTGACCTTCGTGAGAATCGCGCCGTGCTGCGCGAGGAGCTCTTCGAACGTCGAATTCGCGGCCGTCATGCTCTTATGATTCGCAGGACGGGGCGAAATATCACACGATGGCGGTTTTCGCCGCCGTCGTGCGCTTCGTAACGTTACGTTCGCGGTTGCTCTTCGGTGAGGGTTGCGAGCGCCGACACGCTGATGTTTTCCAGCGCGCTCACCAGCCCTTCGAGACTCTCGACGGTTTCCAATCGCGCGATGGCCTGCTTCACGCGCGCGTCCGTCACGGCGCGGTAGCCGCGGAAACGGTGCGCCATGAAGCGAAGCAGCGGGATTAGCGTGGCGTTGATGAGGTACTCCTCGCGCGCGATGAGGTTCTGCGGCATCGGCGCCGCTTCCGCGGCGATCGGGATGCGCGCCGCCTGCAGCTCGCGCAGCGTTTCGTCGAGCTTTGCGAGATACGGCGACAGATCGATGCCGCTGTTCACGACGACGTCGGGCATCGCCGGCATCACCACCGGCGCGGGTGCATCGGCGGACGACGCGGCCGAAGCGATTGCTTTCGCGATCTCGCCGATGCGGTCGCTGACGACGCTCAGTTCCGCCATCACTTTCGAGGCCGGATCGTCGCTGCCGCCGAGGCGCTGCAGACGGCCGAAGCCGCGCTTGATGTCATCCCACCGTGCGCGCTGCGCGTCGGTCATCCGGCCACGCAGCTCCGCGAGCTTGAGCAGGTTCTCTTCCGCGCCGCTGGTCAGCGTCTGCGCTTCGCCGAGGTAATGGTCGTCGATGAGGCGCTGCAGCTCGTCGTCGTTCATCGCCGGCAGCACCTTTTCGGCGAGCTTGGTCATGTTGCGATACGACCCCTGCAGCTTGAACGGCGGCTCGGTGCGGTACGCGCTCTGTTGCGCCGCCGAGGCGACGTACTGGCGATTCACCGTCGAAAGAAGCTGCTGCACCGACACCAGCTTGCGCATCACGGCAAGCAGTTCGTTCAGCTCGACCGCGGAGTAATCGTGCGCGAGCTGATCGGCCTGCACGTTTTCGCCGCGCGCCATCCGTGCGAGCTTGTGCACGTCGCCCGGCTCGCGCGTGAGCAGCGGCGCGGTGACGGCGTTCGAGGTGAGCGCGTTCTCGATGTAGCTCAGCTCGAACAGCTCCTCGCGGCCCTGCAGCACTTCGCCGAGGTTGTAGACGTCGGCGCGATTCGCAAGCATGTCGGGGATCTCGAACTTCTCGCCCGATTCGGTGTACGGATTGCCGGCCATGCAGACGGCGAAACGGCGGCCGCGCAGGTCGTACGTTTTCGTCTCGTTGTTCCAGACGCCTTCGATCTTGCGCTGCGCATCGCACAGCGAGATGAACTTCTGCAGGAACTCCGGATGCGTGTGCTGGATGTCGTCGACGATGAGGAGCACGTTGTTCCCCATCTCGAAGGCGAGGTTGAGCTTGACGATCTCCTGGCGCGAGGTGGCGTTCGGCGCTTCGTTCGGATCGAGCGAGCGGACCGAGTGCCCGAGCGCCGGACCGTTGATCTTCACGAAGACGAGGCCGAGGCGATTGGCGATGTATTCGAGCAGCGTCGTCTTGCCGTAACCGGGAGGGGAGACGAGCAGCAAGAGGCCCATGAGGTCCGTGCGTTTCTTCTCCCCGGCGACGCCGATCTGCTTCGCAAAGTTGCTTCCGAGCAGCGGCAGGTACACCTCGGAAATCAGCTTGTTGCGCACGAACGACGACATCACCTTCGGCTGCAGCTCGTGCAGGCGAAGCCGCTTCCGCTCGCGCTCGAGCAAAGCATGCCGCGTCTGCTGATACGCGCGGAACGCCGGCACGCGCTCGCTCGCGAACGCGCCGAGGCGCGCGAGGAGCTCGTCGATGCGAATGTCCATCGCGCCGTTCACGATGCGCGGATGCTGACCGAGAAGGCCGTTCACTTCCGCCTGCGTGACGGCGGAGGAGCGCTCGCGCGACAGCTTGCCGTTCGTGAGGATCGCCGCCACCGCTTCGACGTTCGGAACCCACGCGTGGACGACGGCAAATTTGCGGGCGAGATCGAGCTGCCGCACATCCTCGGGACACGCATCGAGCAGCGCCGCCGCGTCCGCGCTTAGGACGAAACGGAGAGGCTCGCGCGAGATTTCTTCGAAGAGGTACTCGCCGGCGGACGTGATGTCGCCGACTTCCAGAGGAAGCCACGCACGAATCGCGGCGTCCAGCTCCTGTGTCATCCCGA
>DASVUA010000193.1:0-7380 GCA_036387295.1 Thermoanaerobaculia bacterium
ACGTTTTGGGCGGCCACGGCATACGATCGGCGGATGAACTGGCTGATCAAGAATTTTCTGCGGGGGCTCGTGATCGTGGTGCCGATCGCGGTGACGCTGTATCTCATCTACGTCACCTTCACGCGGCTCGATCAGTTGCTCGGGATGAACACGCCCGGTGTGGGGCTCGCGATCCTGCTCGTGGCGATCGTTGCGATCGGTGCGCTGGCGAGCAACTTCGTGGGACGGCGTGCGTTTGCGTTGACCGAGAAGTTGTTCACGAAAGCGCCGATCGTGCGGATCGTTTACGCCGCGATCAAGGATCTGCTCGAAGCGTTCGTCGGCAACAAGCGGCGCTTCGACCGGCCGGTCACGATCAGCGTCAGTGAAGGCGTACGGGCGTTCGGCTTCATCACGCGCGACGACCTCGGATCGCTCGGGCTGCCGGGCGACGTGGCGGTGTACGTGCCGTTCTCCTACACGTGGGATGGCTGCCTCCTGGTCGTGGCGAAAGAGCGTGTGAAGCCGCTCGAAGCCGACAGCGCCAGCGTCATGGCGCTCGTCGTTTCGGGTGGTGTTTCGCGCGTCTGAATCGCGTCCGCTTGCGTCACCCGCAAATATGAATATGATGCCGCCGTCGCGCGATCCCGAGTGCGGCGCAATCCCGAAAGCAGCACCAGCCGCTGCTTCTCATTCATCACCGAAATCTTCGACCGGACGGTAGCAGCCTCGATGGCTCAGATCTTCCACCGCAGCGCCAATACGCTTTCTCGCGTCACCATTTTTGGCGCGATTTTCCTTGCCGGATTCGTTCTCTGGGTGATCGGCGGCATCGTCCGTTCTCCCTACTTTACGAACCAGGGCATTCATCGCGAGCAGGTCGTTCCGTTCAGCCACCAGCATCACGTCGGCGGCCTGGGCATCGACTGCCGCTACTGCCATACGTCCGTCGAGACGTCGAGCTTCGCCGGCATCCCGCCGACGTCGACGTGCATGAACTGCCACTCGCAGATCTGGACGAACGCGGAGATGCTCGAGCCGGTGCGCGCAAGCTACCGGAGCGGCAAGCCGCTGGTCTGGAGCCGCGTCCATCGCCTCCCCGATTTCGTGCACTTCAAGCACGACATCCACGTCGCGAAAGGCATCGGATGCTCGACGTGCCATGGCCGCATCGACCGGATGAACCTCGTTTACCAGGCCTCACCGCTCACGATGGAGTGGTGCCTCGACTGTCACCGTGCGCCCGAGAAGTACATCCGGCCGCGGGAGGAAGTCTTCAACATGAGCTACGTCCCGCGAAACCAGAAAGTCCTCGGGCCGGAGCTCGTGAAACGTTACAGCGTCGTGAGCAAGACGCACTGCTCCGCGTGTCACTACTGAGCGAAGGCACGGAGCCCCACCACTGCGATGAGCGATAACAACACACTGAATTTCACCGAGTTCCGGGCCCGCATCGGCGACCTCCGCGGGAAGGAGTTCTGGCGCAGCCTCGAAGATCTGTCGCGCAGCGACGTCTTCGACGAGTTTTTCGCCCAGGAGTTCCCGCAGCAGGCGCAGCCGCTCGAGAAGGGTGTCGACCGCCGCAACTTCATGAAGCTGATGGGTGCGTCGGTCGCGATGGCCGGTCTCGCCGCCTGCAAACAGCCGGCGGACGCGATCGTTCCGTACGTCAACCAGCCCGAGACGCTGATTCCCGGAAAGCCGCTCTTCTTCGCCACCGCCATGCCGCTCGCCGGCGTCGCGAACGGCGTCCTCGTCGAGAGCCACATGAACCGGCCGACGAAGATCGAAGGCAATCCGGAGCATCCGTCGACCATCGGCGCCAGCGACGCGTTCATGCAGGCCGCCGTGCTCAACCTGTACGATCCCGACCGCTCGCAGGTGATCCGCCGCTACGGCGACACCGCGACGTGGGGCGAGTTCATCGCGGCGCTGCAACCGGTCACGAACCGGGCGCGCGTCAACGGTGCCGGCCTCCGCATCCTCACGCAGACCGTCACGTCGCCCTCGCTTGGCGCGCAGATCACCGCGCTCCTCGCGCAGTTCCCCGGGATGAAGTGGCACCAGTGGGAAGCGGTCAACGGCGACAGCGTGCGTGAAGGCGGACGCCTCGCGTTCGGCCGTTACGTCAACACGCATTACGACTTCACGAAAGCGAACGTCGTCGTTTCCCTCGCCTCGGACTTTCTCGGCGAGGGCCCCGGCCACCTCCGCTACGCGCGCGATTTCATGTCGCGGCGCCGCGTCCGCGCCGGAGTGACGAAGTCGATCAACCGCCTCTATGCAATCGAAGGCGGGATGACGCAGACCGGCGGCGTCGCCGATCACCGCATGCCGGTGAAGCCGTCGCAGATCGAAGGGATCGCGCGCGAGATTCTGGCCGGTACGAGCACGAATGCATTCGTCGCGGCGCTGATCCGCGACCTGCAGGCGAATCGCGGCGCGAGCGTCGTCATTGCCGGCGACGAGCAGCCCGCCGAGGTGCATGCGATCGCGCATGCGATCAACACGCAGCTCGGCAACATCGGCACGACCGTCCTCGTCACCGACCCGATCGAAGTTGCGCCGGTCAACCAGCTCGCCTCGATGCGCGAGCTCGTGCGCGACATGAACGCCGGCGCGGTCCACGCGCTGCTCATCCTCGGCGGCAACCCGGTGTTCGACGCGCCTGCCGATCTGCAGTTCGCGAAAGCGCTCGACAAGGTTCCGTTCCGCGCGCATCACTCCCTCTACTACGACGAGACCTCGAACCGCTGCCACTGGCACATCCCCGACACGCACTTCCTCGAGACGTGGGGCGATGCGCGCGCGCACGACGGCACGGTGTCGATCATCCAGCCGCTCATCGCGCCGCTCTACAACGGCCGCAGCGTGCACGAAGTCGTCGGCGCGCTCGCCGGCGGACTCGAGCAGACCGCCTACCAGACCGTGCGCGCGTACTGGACCAGGCAAGGTGCCACCGACGACACGTGGCGCCGCTGGCTCCACGACGGCCTCATCCAGAACAGTGCATTCCCGCCGGTCGCCGTCGCGGCAGGCGGCGTTCCGCCGGCGCGTCCCCGTCCCGCCTCGACCGGCATCGAGCTCGAGCTGCGTCACGATCCGACCATCTACGACGGACGTTTCGCGAACAACGGCTGGCTGCAGGAGCTGCCGAAACCGCAGACGAAGATCACGTGGGACAACGTCGTCATCGTCAGCCCGAAAACGTCGGAGAAGTTCGGCTACGACCCGCACGAGCGCGACTCGCTGGTCAACGAAAAGCAGACGCGGTTCGTCGAGGTCGCGTATCGCGGCGTGACGATGCGCCTGCCGATCTGGGTGCTGCCCGGACACGCGGAAGACGTGGCCACGATCTACTTCGGCTACGGCCGCGAGAAGAGCGGCAAGATCGGCACGGACGTCGGCTTCAACACGTACCCGCTCCGCTTCTCGGATGCGCTGCACGGCGGGCCGGGAGCGCGCATCACGATGTCCGACGCCGCGCCGCGCATCTACCCTATCGCGTGCACGCAGGAACATCAATCGATCGATCCGAAGGTCGTCGGCGAGCGCGGCCTCGTGCGCGCCGCCACGTTTCAGGACTACCTGAAGAACCCGAAGTTCGCGCAGGAAGCGCATCACGGCAGCGACGTCACCGGCCACGGGACGCAGGAAACGAACATCTATCCGGCGTACGACTACAGCAACAAGCACGCGTGGGCGATGGTCATCGACACGAGTGTTTGCACCGGATGCAACGGCTGCGTCATCGCCTGCCAGGCGGAGAACAACATCGCGATCGTCGGAAAGGCCGAGGTCCTGCGCGAGCGCGAGCTGCACTGGCTGAGAATCGACCGCTACTACCGCGGCGACGTCGACAACCCGGAAGTGTTCCACGAGCCGATTCCGTGCATGCAGTGCGAGACCGCCCCGTGCGAGCCTGTCTGCCCGGTCGAAGCGACGTCGCACAGTGAAGACGGCCTCAACGACATGACGTACAACCGTTGCGTCGGCACGCGCTACTGCTCGAACAACTGCCCGTACAAAGTGCGGCGCTTCAACTTCTTCCACTACTCCGATTACGACACCCCGGCGCTCAAGGCGATGCGCAACCCCGACGTCACCGTCCGTACGCGCGGCGTCATGGAAAAGTGCACGTACTGCGTGCAGCGCATCAACTCCGCGAAAATCGAAGCCGAGAAGCAGGGCCGCCGCGTGCGGGACGGCGAAGTCGTGACCGCCTGCCAGCAGGCCTGCCCGACCGACGCCATCGTCTTCGGCGACATGAACGACAAGTCGAGCAAAGTCGCGCAGATGAAGGCCCAGCCGACGAACTTTGCGCTGCTCGAAGAGCTGCAGACCCTGCCGCGCACCACGTACCTCGCGACGATTCGCAACCCGAACCCGGAGCTCGCGACCGCTCGCGCGGCGCACGCCGAAACGGGGCACGAGGGCTAACCGATGGCGACCACCAAAGACCAAACCCCAGCACACGAGATTCGTCCCGTCACGCAGGAGACGCGCATTCCCGAGCGCTTCATCCCGACGCCGACGATCGAGCCCGGTCACTCGTTCTCGACGATCACCGACCACATCTCCACGATCGTCCTCCGCAAGAAGACCCCGGTCGGCTGGCTGATCGGCTTCCTCATCGCCCTGGGCGGCGTCGGCCTGCTCACCGTCTCGATGGCCATGCTCATCGGCAAGGGCATCGGCATCTGGGGCATCAACCATCCGGTCGGATGGGGCATGGACATCATCAACTTCGTCTGGTGGATCGGCATCGGTCACGCCGGCACGTTGATCTCGGCCATTCTGTTGCTGCTGCGGCAGGAGTGGCGTACGTCCATCAACCGCTTTGCCGAAGCGATGACGCTCTTCGCCGTCGCCTCGGCCGGCCTCTATCCGGCGCTGCACACCGGACGTCCCTGGTACGACTACTGGCTCTTCCCGTATCCCAACACCATGGGTCTGTGGCCGCAGTTCCGCAGCCCGCTGATGTGGGACGTCTTCGCCGTTTCGACCTACGCCACCGTCTCGGCGCTGTTCTGGTACGTCGGCCTGATTCCCGATCTCGCGACGCTGCGCGATCGCGCCACGAATCTCTGGGTCAAGCGCGCCTACGGTCTGTTTGCGCTCGGCTGGCGCGGTTCGGCCAAGCACTGGCATCGCTACGAGCACGCCTACCTGCTTCTGGCCGGTCTTTCGACGCCGCTCGTTCTCTCGGTGCACACCATCGTTTCATTCGACTTCGCTGTCGCACAGCTCCCTGGCTGGCACGCCACGTTTTTCCCGCCGTACTTTGTCGCCGGCGCCGTCTTCGCCGGGTTCGCCATGGTGTTGACGCTCGCGATTCCGGCGAGAAAGTTCTTCAAGCTCGAAGACTTCATCACCATGCGCCACCTCGAGAACATGGGGAAGGTGCTGCTGGCGACCGGCCTCATCGTCGCCTACGCGTACGCGATGGAGTGGTTCTACGGCATCTACTCCGGCAACGTCTTCGAGACGTACATGCTCAAGAACCGCGCGACCGGACCGTACGGCCACATGTACGCGATGCTCTGGATCTGCAACGGACTCGCGCCGCAGCTCATGTGGTTCAAGCGGTTCCGCACCTCGCCGTTCTGGCTGTTCGTCGTGGCGATGTTCGTCAACGTCGGCATGTGGCTCGAGCGGTTCGTCATCATCCCCGCGTCCTTGCACCGCGACTTCCTGCCGTCGTCGTGGGGCATGTATCACGGTACTGTCTGGGACTGGAGCTTCTACATCGGCTCGATCGGCCTCTTCTTCGCGCTCCTGTTCCTCTTCGTGAGGTTCCTCCCGATGATCTCCATTTTCGAAATGCGCACGCTGCTGCCTGAAGCTCAGGCGCATGCGGATCACGAGGAGCACTGACCATGGCGATCGGAAAGATCAAAGAAGGTCTGTACGGCGTCATCGCGGAGTTCTCCGATCCGCAGTCGCTGCTCGATGCTGCTCTTGCCACGCGCGCCGCGGGGTACACGTCGACGGACGCGTTCTCGCCGTTCCCGATTCACGGGCTGGCCGAGGCGGTCGGGTTTCACAAATCGCGGCTGTCGGCCATCGTCCTGACGATGGGGCTGCTGGGCGGGCTGGGCGGCTTCTTCATGTGCTGGTACGCGAATGTCATCGCGTATCCGCTCAACATCGGCGGCCGGCCGGTGAACTCGTGGCCGGCGTGGATTCCGATCACGTTCGAATGCACGATTCTGCTCGCCGCGTTCGGCGCCGTTTTCGGCATGCTCGCGCTCAACGGCCTGCCGATGCCGTATCACCCCGTGTTCAACATCCGCCGCTTCGACTCGGCGTCGCGCGACAAATTCTTCCTCGTGATTCAGGCGCGCGACCCGCGGTTCAAACTCGAAGAAGCGCGCCAGTTCCTGCAGACGCTCGGTCCTCGTGAGGTCACTGATGTTCCCTGGTAGCGAACCGATGAACGAAGGACGCAGCATGCAGGACGCGGTCACGCGTTCGCGCCGCGTCTCTTCCTTCCTCCTGCTGCGCACCGCGTGCTGCGTTCTGCTGCTCCTCTCGCTCGGCGCCTGCCGGCAGAAGATGGCGAATCAGCCGCGTTACGACCCGCTCGAGGCGAGCGACTTCTTTGCCGACGGCATGAGTGCGCGTCCGCGGGTGGAAGGCACCGTCGCGCGCGGCGAGCTCACGTCCGATCCGTTCTTCGACACCGGCAAGATCAACGGCGCGGTGGCGGATGGTTTCCCGTTCGCCGTCACGCTCGAGGTCATCAACCGCGGCCACGAGCGCTACGACATCTACTGCTCCGAGTGCCACAGCCGCACCGGTGACGGCAACGGCATGATCCCGGCGCGCGGCTATCGCCGTCCGCCGTCGTTCCACACCGAGACGCTGCGCGTCGCAACGACAGGACATTACTTCGACGTCATGACCAATGGATTCGGCGCGATGCCGCCGTACGGAAAGATGATTCCGCCGCGCGACCGCTGGGCCATCGCCGCCTACATCCGCGCGCTGCAGCTCAGCCAGCACGCCACGGTGGCGGACGTTCCGGCCGCCGACCGCGCGTCGCTCGACGCACCCGCCGCGGCCGCGCACACCGCCGCTCCCGCTCACGGAGGATCTCACTGATGGCCGGTCTCCCGACCACCACGTCCAATCCGCCGAAAGCGACCGGCATCGCGCGCGCGCAGGTTCCGGCGCTCGTCGCCGGCGTCATCGGCATCGTCGTCGCGATCGTCGGCTATTTCGGCAATCACGCCGAGTTCTTCAAAGCCTGGCTGCCGGCCTTCATCTTCTGGTTCCTCATCGCGGCCGGCTCGCTCGCGATCCTCATGCTGCAGTACGTCACCGGCGGTGAATGGGGCATCCTCGTGCGCCGTCCGCTCGGTGCCGCGGCTCGCACCATTCCGCTCTTCATCCTCT
>DASVUA010000194.1:0-1989 GCA_036387295.1 Thermoanaerobaculia bacterium
CGGTGCCCCGCTTCGAGCACAAAGGTCTCAACATCATCAGCTGCCCTTCCTGCTCGCGCGTCGAAAACGAAGCGTTCATCGACCTCGCGCAGAACGTGCGCGAAATGAGCGAATACGCGAAAACGTACGACATCACCATCGCCGTCATGGGTTGCCGCGTGAACGGCCCGGGTGAAACCGACGACGCCGATCTCGGCATGTGGTGCGCGCCGAGCTACGTGAATCTCAAGCGTGGTGAGGAGTCGATCGGGCAGTTCACCTATGATGAGATCCTCGGCCGCGTGCGTGTCGAGCTCGATCGTCTGATCGAAGAGAAACAGCACGCGGTCTCATCCTGACCGCGGCGCCATCGATACGGAGAACGACCACTTGAAGCGCGTGCACTACCTCATTCTCTCGGCCGTCATCATCGCTCTCGACCTCTGGACCAAAGCGCTCGTGCTCGCCCGCATCGAGATGTACGAGACGATCTCCGTCATCCCGAACTTCTTCCAGCTCGTGCACGTGCGGAACACCGGCGCCGCGTTCGGCATCGGAGCGAACGCCGGCTCGAAGATCGTCCCGATGCTGCTCAACTTCGGTGCGCTCGCGGTCTTCGGCGTGGTGGTCGTGTACGCCTTCCGCTCGGCCGTCACCGATCGCGTGCTCCAGACCGGGCTGCATCTCATCCTCGGCGGCGCGGTCGGCAATCTGCTCGACCGGTTCCGCTTCGGCTACGTCGTCGATTTTCTCGACGTCTACGTGGGCAACCATCACTGGCCGGCGTTCAACGTCGCCGACTCCGCGATCTGCGTCGGCATCGCGCTCCTCTTCTTCGACATGAGAAAGAAGCCCGAAGAGACGGAAAGCAACGCGGTTCGCGCAATGTAGCCGGCGCTTCGAGCGTTCTGCGCCACATACCTATGCCATCAGCCGCAGACAATCTTCTGAAGCAAGCCGAGTCTCTCGGTGTCCCCTGGCTCGACTCCCCATTTTTCGGAACGCTGCTAGAGCATGCCGAGCTCGACGCTGAGATGAAGTCGTTCGTTCGCACGTTCAGCGAGCAGGGCTACATCGTCTTCGATCCGAAGATCCCGAACAGCTGGATCGACGGGGCGCGTGAGGAAGTCCGCGACAAGTTCTATTTCGGCGCCGGCGGCTCGTACGCTGACGACAAGCGGCTGCAGGACGGTTGGACGTTCGGCGAGAACATCCGGAAAATCGCGAATGCGCCGCGCGTGCTCGAGGTCCTCGAGATCCTCTATCAGCGCAAACCGTTTCCCTTCCAGACGCTGAACTTCCGCGTCGGCTCGGAACAGAAAACGCACAGCGACAAGGCGTACTTTGATTCGATCCCGCACGGCTACATGTGCGGCGTGTGGGTCGCGCTCGAAGATGTGGACGAGTCGAACGGGCCGCTGCATTACTACCCGCGCAGCCACCGGCTTCCGACGTTCAATCTGTACGATCTCGGATTGCTCGCGAGCAGTGCGGCCGCGAATCCGGTGGAAAGCGTTCCGCGTTACGAGCAGTTCGTCGAAGCGCTGATGCCGGCCTCGGGGCTGGCGCGCACAGAGCTGCGCATCGAAAAAGGTCAGGCCCTGATCTGGGCGGCGAACCTCTATCACGGCGGCTGCCCGATCCTCGACCGTGCGCGGACGCGTGCGACTCAGGTCACGCACTATTACTTCGACGGCTGCCTCTACTACACGCCGCTCGCCTCCGACCCCGGCCTCGGCCGCCTCACTCCGCGCCGCATCTACACCGCCGTCGACGGCAGCGAAGTCCCGCAGTACTACAACGGCCGCATGATCGCGAACCCCGGCGAATGGCCCCCCCGCCTCGTCGACGAACTACAGGACCCGCTCCCCCCGACCGCCCCAGAAGTCGTCCAGCAGAAAGTCACCCTCCTCCAGCGCGCATTCGCCGCACTGAAGATCTGAACGCAGGTGGAGCGGCGGGCTTCAGCCCGCCGGATCATGCTCGGCGGGCTAAAGCCCGCCGCTCCAC
>DASVUA010000195.1:0-4413 GCA_036387295.1 Thermoanaerobaculia bacterium
GCAAAGTCGTCGACGTCGAGTCCCGCGCGAATGCCGTACTCGACGTACTCCATGCCGTCGCGCAGCGTGAATGCGAGCTCCTGCAGCGCAGTCGATCCCGCTTCACGGATGTGATAGCCGCTGATGGAGATGGTGTTGTACTTCGGCACCGACTCCGTGCAGAACTTGAAGGTGTCGGTGACGAGCCGCATGGAGGGACGCGGCGGGAAGATGTACTCCTTCTGCGCGATGTACTCCTTGAGGATGTCGTTCTGCAGCGTGCCGGAGATCTTCTTCCAGTCTGCTCCTTGCTTCTCCGCGACGACGAGGTACATCGCGAGCGCGATCGGGGCCGTGGAGTTGATGGTCATCGAGACCGTCACGTCCTCGAGGTTGATGCCGTCGAAGAGCGTCTCCATGTCCGCCAGCGTGTCGACCGCAACACCGCACTTGCCGACTTCACCGGCCGCGTAGTGATGATCGGAGTCGTAGCCGTAGAGCGTCGGGAGATGGAAGGCGGTGGAGAGTCCGGTCTGTCCCTGGGAGAGAAGGTACTTGAACCGTTCGTTGGTGTTCTTCGCGGTGCCGAAGCCGGCGAACTGGCGCATGGTCCAGAGGCGGCCGCGATAGCCGGTGGGATGGATGCCGCGCGTGTACGGGAACTCGCCCGGATAGGCGATCTCGTTGAAGTCCTGTTCCGCGACCGAGAGCGGCGTGGCCATCGGATTGACGTCCATCCCGCTGACGGTGGTGAAGTCTTTCTTCCAGAAGGGCTTCTTTTTCAGGACGGGATCGAGCACGTCCCTGCGCCACTCCGCTTCCTTCTTCTCCACCGTTGCAACTGCCTGGGGAGCGAAGAGGGAAAGCTGTTCGTCTTTCGCTTTCGGGACCTGCGGCAGGGTCGGGACGATCGTGTCGGCAGCGCTGGACATGTCGGCTTCGTTTCGGCTCATTCGTTCTCCGGACGGTCAACTATATGACGGCCTCACCTTGGCGAGGAACGCGTCCAATCCCTTCTGCGGCTCGCCGAGTGCGAAGAGGCGTGCAAACTCGGCGCGTTCGAGACTGTCTCCGCCGCGGCCGCGGATCAACGCGGCGGCGGCATCCAAAGCGATAACGCTGCGATGCTGCATCCATTCCTGCAGCCAGAGGGTGGAATCTTTGCTGGTGATTTCGTCGACGAGCTCTTCCTGCTTCTCGCCGTCGACTGCCCAGTTCAGGGTGCGCTTTCCGAGTCGCCAGACCGCGCCCGCCCACGCTTCCGGGCCATCGACGCGCAGCCGCGCGCCGGAACGGAGCACGGCGTAATCGGCGAACAGCAGGGCCGCGGCGGCGATCCCGCCGAGCTCCCCTTCACCGAACGCGACCACGAGCTCGCGGCGCCCGAGGAGCTCCTCGAGCGCGCGCGCGTCGAGCCCGCGCAGGTCGGCGGGCGTGAGGAAATGCATCAGCGGAAGATCGAGAAGACGCGATCGACGACGCTGTTGTCGTGCTTCGAGATCTGCTCGACCTCGCCCGCATCGAGGAAGATGCCGCCGCAGTTGGCGCACTGATCGACCTTGACGCCGTGCAGCGCGATCTCCTTCAGATCCATGCCGCATTTCGGGCATTTCATGAAGTGGAGCTGCTTGATGCGCTCCTTCTCTTCGATGGCCATCTTCGCCGACTGTTCCTGAGCCCACTGTTTGCGGCGCTCGAGCTCCTGCCGTGCAAAGAATTCGTCTTCGTTCCTGCTGGGCTTATCGATATTGCTCATGCGGCCTATCATAGTGGGATGGGACATCAGCTGACCATCACCCTCGACGATGACGTGGCTGAGAAGCTGGATCGAGAAGCGGCGCGGCAGGGCCGCCCTGCTGCCGATTTCGCGTCGCAGGTGATCCGTCACGAGCTCGAGCGACTCGGGACCGTTGAAATTACGGGCCCGTTCGCACGCTCGCGACCCGGCGCTGGAAGCTTCGACTGCATCGCACGCGTGCTCGACGAGGTCGAGGGGCCGGAATGGAAGTAGGTGTCGTCGACGCGAACCTGCTGATCTACGCGTACAACGAAGCGGCATTTCAGCACCAGAGAGCCCGAGCATGGCTCGCACAGGCGTTGAGTCATGGAACTCTCTACCTGCCATGGAGCAGTGTCCAGGCTTTCATCCGGATCATTACGAACGAACGTCTATTCGATCCGCCGCTCACACCGGAGCGAGCAACCACGGTGGTCGAGTCCTGGCTCGCCGCGCCGAACGCTCGCATCCTGGAGCCGGGGCCGCGCTACTGGTCTGTGCTGCGGTCCATCCTCGTGCGTCACGACGTGCGCGGTCCTGATGTCTCCGACGCCCACCTCGCCGCGCTCGCAATCGAGCACGACCTGACGCTCTACACCGCAGACGCCGACTTTCGCCGATTCAGCGGCTTGCGCTCGGCGAATCCGCTGATCGCCTGACCTTCCGCGCCACCATCAACAACCCCGGCCCGAACGGAACCCATTTGAAAAATCCGTCCAGCGCAAAGACGGCGCGCACGAAGCGCACGAGGCCCCTCGCCTTTCCGGCTTTGGCGACCGAGCGCAACGCGGCGTCTTCGTCCACCTTGCGCCGCGCGCGGCGTTTGTTCATCGGGAGGAGAAACAGCGTGTCGTACGCGAGCACGACCGGAAAGCCCCAGTAGGTCGCTTTGCGGACGGTCAGCGCGGCGCTTTCGAACATCGACGTCAGTTGCGCGCGCGAGTAGCGCCGGCGGTGCTCGTAGTAGTCGTCGGACTGGCTCCAGAGGCTTTGCAGCGCGGGGACGGTGGCGATGCAGGTGCCACCTTCGACGAGGACGCGTCCGATCTCGTTCGCGGCACCGGCGTCATTGTCCAGATGCTCGAGCGTCTCGCCGCTGGTGACGCCGTCGAATGCGCCGTCGCGAAACGGCATGCGCGTCATGTCGCCGACGACGACCGGCACGCGCGTGTTGCGGCGCACATGCAGCGCGGCGTCGAACGAGTAGTCGATGCCGAAGACGCGATAGCCGCGCTGCTGCATGCGGACGGCCAGTTGCCCGAGGCCGACGGCACCGTCGAGCAGCCGCGCTCCGTGCGGAAGACGCTCCACTTCGCGCACGATCATGCCGAGGCGGTGTTCGTGGCGCGGGCCGAACATCTCGGGCTGCGTGCCCCATGCGTGCGTCGTCGTTTCAGTCACGGCGGGTGAGCATAAAACAAGAAGCCCGCGCGAAATTCGCGCGGGCTTCGTTCGGAGTGCGATTTCGCCTCCGCGTCAGCGCGGCCGTGCGTACGCGGTGAGACTGTCGGTCGTGCCGCACGCATTGGAAACGCGCACCCAGTACGCCGTCTCCTCATTTACCGCGCCGGTCTTCAGCGTGGCGCCGGTTGCGCCGGCGATCGGCGAGCCGGTCATGCCACGGTTGCCGGCGTACCACTGGAACGTTTGCGGACCGCTGCCGCTCGCCGCGACCGTGAAGGTGGCGGGCTGGCCACGATCGACGGTCTGCGTCACCGGCTGTCCGGTGCCGAGGATCGAGGGGGGCTTGCAGTCGACGACGACCACCAGCGCGGCGAACGATTCGCCGTTCGGGACTCCCCCTCGTATCGTGACGACGTGCTCGCCGCCGGGCGTCTCAGGACCGACGACGATTTTCATGTCGACGTACGCGATGCCGTCCCGCCGGTACATCGGCGTGAACTCGATCGAGGCGCCCGGAAGGCCGGTCGCGGTGAAGGCGGGAGGGGAGCTTTCAAATGCGTAGTAGAGCTGAAGCGGCACGACGATTTCTTCGCCGACGCGTCCTTCGATCGCGTTCGCGGTCGGCAGAATGATCGGCGGGATCTGCGATCCGGAAATGCCGCCCTGCGCGATGAACACCGCGGAGTCGAGCGCGCCGTCCGACGAGTCGGCGATGGCGATGCGGATGTGCTGGCTCACTCCCGGTTCGACGATCGCGATTGCGAGCAGCGGGGTCGTGTAGCCGTCGAACTCCGTGCCGGTTCCACCTTCGTTGTCGCGATACAGCGTGGTGTTCGCGTGGTGGTTGATGGTGTTGATCGTAACCGGCACCTCGGTGCCGGGGGTAAGTGCGATGTTGGCGCCGTTCACGAAGAACGCAAAGACGTCATTGAACTCCGAGTCGACCCACTCGCGGTACTCCTCAGAGGCGAAGACGTACTTGATGACGAACGTCGGCGACTCCGTCACGACGTCAAAGTCGATCACGATCGCGTCGTGCGTCGCGAGGGGCGCGACGATCGCGTCGAGTGCAGGGTGGCCGGCCGTGCCGAGCGAAGCGCCGGTTCCGGTCGACGAGTTCGGCCCCGCGGCGTCGGCGATGTTCCCCGTGCTGAGAACGACGCCCGACTCGATCCCGAGCACGGCCGCATCGCTGAACGAACCGATCGCGCCGTTCGCACCGGTGATCCGCACATTCGAAATCTTCGCGCCTG
>DASVUA010000196.1:0-1605 GCA_036387295.1 Thermoanaerobaculia bacterium
GTGCCGGTGAACGAATCGAGCTGCGTACGGCGGAAGTGATTCCACTGCAGGCTGAACGAATCGGCATACGTCGAGGCCGGGACGAAGCGCGGGATGCCGCCGACGATCTGAAATTCATGTCCGCCCGAGCAGCGGTACATCGTCTCGGTGTGCGTCAACGGGAGCAGGTCGTTGGGGCAGACATACGGCGGCAGAGCGTTCGTGGTGGCGGCGGCGGTCATTTCGGGCGAGATCTTAATCTACCGCTTCGTCGCGATCACATAGCCGCGCTTTTCACCCGCGCGGACCGGCTGCTTGTCGTAGCCGTACCGTTCGCAGATCTCATCCACCGCCTTGACGACGCCCGGAAATTGCGCCGGCGTGTAGTCGTCGAAAAACACCTGATCGCCGCGATGCTGGCGTCCCCGGATCTGGCCGAATTCGAACATCACGTATTCGTATGTGTGCACGCCGTCGAGAAAGGCGAAGTGGACGCGCGAGAGCGAGACCTTCGGCAGCTCGACCTGCGTGTCGCCCTGATGAAAGATGATGTAGCGATCGAGGAGGTCGGTGTAATCGGCCAGCAGCTCGCGGCGCGACTGTTCCTTTTCGTGATCGGCAATGCAGTTCCAGTACATCGGCTGGTCGTGCGGCAGCACGTCGAAGGTGATGATCTTGCCGTCTTTGCCCGCATCGGCGAGCGCTCGCGCCATGCATACGGAGGAGAAGCCGCGCGCCGTTCCCGTCTCGACGACGTTGATGGTCGGACTGTCGCTCTTTTTCGCCAGGTCATAGAGGGTCGAGTACAACAGCCGGCCGTGCTCGTAGCAGAGCTCGGACGTCTTCACGACGACCTGTGTGCGTAATGCGAGGCGATCGAGCCACTCGCGGTCGACTTCCACACGGCCGCGCAGATAGGCGTCGACGTTCTCATGGCGCGCGGTGCGCGCTTTCTCCCACAGAGCGAGGTACTCGTCTCGCGACGCTTTCGGCGCGGCGGTGAAAGGCTGTCCGTAGAACTCTTTGAATGCGAAACGGTCCAGGGGCGGGAGCAGTTTGCGGACGATCCGGTCGAGCATTACGCCGCAGTCTACCGTGGTAGGCTCCACGGCACGCCTCGCCACAATGTCCGTCCCCGCCGTCAGCATCGTGATGAGCCTCTACAACGAGGCACCGTTCGTCGAAGAAGCAGTCGCCAGCATCCTCAGTCAGACCTTCAGCGACTTCGAGCTGCTCGTCATCGATGACGGCTCTACCGACGGAGGCGCGGACGTCGTGGCGCGGATTGCGGACCCGCGCATTCGGCTCATCCGGCAGCAGAATCAGGGGCTGGCCGGCGCGCTCAATACCGGAATCCGTGCGGCGCGCGCCGAATGGATCGCGCGTCACGATGCCGACGACCTCTCCGAACCGGGCCGGCTCGCCGCGCAGTTCGAGGCCGTGACGCGCCGCCCCGATCTCGTCCTGCTCGGCACGAATGCCGTGATGATGGACGAGGAAGGGGAGCCGCTCACCACCACCGCGCACCCCACCGACGATCCCACCATCCGCGCCATTCTCTTCGACCGACATCTCGGCAATCCCTTCATTCATGGATCGATGATGATGCGGCGCGCGGCACTCTTC
>DASVUA010000197.1:0-3141 GCA_036387295.1 Thermoanaerobaculia bacterium
CTTTTCATATCGGGGTCCTCGTCCGCCACGGTAGGGGCGGTGGCGCGCGAGGGCCCGCGATGTGATCCCAAACGTACGGAACGAGGGACGAGCAGGAGGGAAGGAGGGACGGAGGGACGGCAGTGCGCGCGGCGAGCACGCACTGCCCACACTCACTCAGGTGGTCGTGTGTGTCAGCCCCGACTCGGTCACGACGGGACGTGGACCACCGGTCGTCGTGACATTCGGATCGGTGGTGCTGCTCGCATCCGTCCCGGTCGCGCCGGGGTGCGATCCGGTGGCGGCCGGAGTGCCGGGCGCCATGCCGGAAGAGATGCCGTCGATGGGGCCCGTGAGCGCGCTGTCGGTGGGCGTCGAGGCCGGCGTTTCCGTGGCGCGCCGCGCCTCAGCCTCGGGTGAGCTCGTCCCCGTGAGCTCGCCCGGTCCCGGGTCGTTCTTGCAGGCCACAGCGGCGAGGAGAAGGAACGGAAGAATGCGTTTCATCAGTACTCCAGCTTCAATTCACGATCGTCGCCATCGACGATCACGTTGCCGCCGTCCGCGAGCTTGCCGAAGAGGATTTCATCGACCAGCGGTTCTTTGATCTTCGTGGAGATGAGGCGCGCCATCGGGCGCGCGCCGAACGAGCGGTCGTAGCCGTTGCGGGCCAGCCAGGCGCGGCCGCCTTCGCGCAGCTCGAGCGTGACGTTCTTCGCGACGAGCTGCTTCTGCAGCTCCGCGATGAACTTGTCGACCACGCGCTCGATCGTTTCGAAACTGAGCGGCTCGAATGCAATCCAGGCGTCGAGACGATTGCGGAACTCCGGTGCGAACGTCCGCTCGATCACGCCGCGCCCGTGGCCGCTCGCCGCGTTGTTCATGAACCCGGGCGACGCTTCCGTCATCTCGCGGCCGCCGGCGTTCGTCGTCATGATCAGGATCACGTTGCGGAAATCGGCCTTCTTGCCGTTGTTGTCGGTGAGCGTCGCGTGATCCATCACCTGCAACAGGATCGAGAAGAGGTTCGGGTGCGCCTTTTCGATCTCGTCGAGCACGAGCACGGCGTACGGCGTCTTCGTGACCGCGTCGGTGAGGAGGCCGCCCTGATCGAAACCGACGTATCCGGGAGGGGCGCCGATGAGGCGCGAGACGGTGTGCGGCTCCATGTATTCGCTCATGTCGAAGCGGATGAACTCGACGCCGAGCGATTGGGCGAGCTGTTTCGCGAGCTCGGTTTTGCCGACGCCGGTCGGGCCGCTGAAGAGGAACGAGCCGATCGGCTTGTCGGCGTTGCCGAGGCCGGAGCGGGAGAGCTTGATCGCATTCACGACCTGTTTGATCGCGTGCTCCTGCCCGTAAATCACGCGGCGCAGGTCGGCGTCGAGCTCTTTGAGGCGGTCTTTTTCAGAGACCGCGATGGTGCGCGGCGGAATCTTCGCCATGCGCGAAACGACGGCTTCGATTTCGTGGATGCCGATGATCTCCGCTGTCGCTGCCGCTGTCGCTGTCGCTGTTTCCGCGGTTGCTTCAGCAACGGCGACTGGCGCGCCGCGCATCATCCGCGCGCGCGCGCCTGCTTCGTCGAGCACGTCGATCGCCTTGTCGGGGAGGTGGCGATCGTGGATGTACTTCGCCGACAGCTCGGCGGCGAGACGCAGCGCTTCGTCGGTGAACGTCACGCCATGATGCTGTTCGTAATAGCCCTTGAGGCCGCGCAGGATCTCGACTGTCTCCTCGACGGTCGGCTCGCCGACTTCGATTTTCTGAAACCTGCGTGCGAGCGCACGGTCGCGCTCGAACGATTGTTTGTACTCGCCGTAGGTGGTCGAGCCGATGACGCGCAACTTGCCGGAGGCGATGGCCGGCTTGAGCATGTTCGAGGCGTCCATCGTGCCGCCGCTGACCGCGCCGGCGCCGACGATCGTGTGGATCTCGTCGATGAACAGAATCGCGTCTTTCTTTTCGGTCAGCGCGGCGATGACTGCTTTGAGGCGCTGTTCGAATTCGCCGCGGTATTTGGTCCCCGCCAGCAGCGATCCGAGATCGAGCGACCAGACCTCGGCGTTCTTCAGCACGGCGGGGACGCTGCCTTCGTGAATCTGGCGCGCCAGCCCTTCCGCGATTGCGGTCTTGCCGACGCCCGGCTCGCCGACGTACAGCGGGTTGTTCTTGCGGCGTCTGCAGAGGATCTGAATCGTCCGTTCGAGCTCGTTCGTCCGGCCGATCACCGGATCGATCTCACCTGCTTTCGCCCGTTCGAGCAGATTGACGGCATACGCCTGCAGCGGATCTTTCGCGGCCGGCTCTTCATCACCCGCCGTCGCGAACGGCCCTTCGCCGCCGACGCCTTTGTCTTTCGGAATGCCGTGCGAAAGATAGGTGAGGACGTCGAGTTTCTCGACGCCGGCGCTGCGCAGAAGAAAGACGGCCTGCGACTTTTCGGCCTGATAGAGCGCGGCAAGCATTTCGCCGGTATCGACTTCCTTCCGCCCCGAGCTCTGCGCGTGCAACTGCGCGTACTGGATGACGCGCTGGAGCATGGTCGTGAGCGTCGGCTGCACGTCGTCGTCGTTGAGCTGTTCGTACGTGCGATCGATGAACTCGTCGAGCTGTTTCTTGAGCTTCTCGACGTCGCCGCCGCATGCGCGCACCACGTCGTTGACGGTGCGGTCGTGCAGCAGTGCGAACAGAAGATGTTCGAGGGTGACGTACTCGTGGCGGCGGCGAATGGCTTCGTTCACCGCGAACTCGAAACTGGCCTGCAGGGGTTTGGCGATCATCAGACTTCTTCCATGGTAGCGAGCAGCGGATATTCGTGCTCTCGCGCGAGCGCGGTCGTTTTCTCGACCTTCGTCTCCGCGATTTCATACGTGTAAATGCCGGCCACGCCGGTGCCGCGGAGATGCACGTTGAGCATCACCTGGATGGCCTGTTCTTCCGGCATGTTGAAGACGGACTGAAGCACCCAGACGACGAACTCCATGGTGGTGAAGTCGTCGTTGTGCAGCAGCACTTTGTACAGCGGCGGCTCTTCGGTTTTTTCGCGCGACTCGGCTTCAGCAACAGCGGAGTCGTCGTATTGCGCGTCAGGTGGAAACATCAAGCCCGTTTTAACGCAAAACGCGCGCGCGAAAATGCCGACGATGCAGGTGGAGCGGCGGG
>DASVUA010000198.1:0-10011 GCA_036387295.1 Thermoanaerobaculia bacterium
CGCGCCCCGCGCGACGCATCGCGCTGGACCAAAGGACACGCCGCTTCCGGTGTCATTCCGCGCTTCAGCGCGGAATCCCCTGCAGATGACCGAGGGCATTTCGCTTCGGCAGGGGATCCCGCGCTGAAGCGCGGGATGACACGGAAACATGCCCGCGCATACCGGAAAGGTCCCTCGCTTCTTCGCGGCTCGTGAGGAGAAGGTGGTGGCCCTCATCGACATGTGGCCACGACCTGTTATCGTGCCTCGATGAAGCGCGTCGTGCTGTTCATCGCACTTTCACTCATGACTACGATTTCCACGCAAGCTGCGACCACGATCATTCTCGTCCGTCATGCGGAGAAGGCGGCGATGCCGGGCGACATGCCGCTCAGCGAGGCGGGCTCGGCGCGGGCGAAGGAGCTGGCGCGCGTGCTTGGCGGGGCGGGGATCACGGCGATTTATACGACGCAGTATTTGCGCACGCGGGAAACCGTGGCGCCGCTTGCGGCAGCGTTGAAGCTCACGCCGAAAACGATCGAGGCGGGCGGAAAAGAGTATCCGGCCACCGTCGTTCGCGAAGTGCTCGCGCATCACAAGGGGGAGACCGTCGTCGTGGCGGGGCATTCGAACACCACGGTCGACATCCTGAACGAGCTCGGGATGAAGAACCCGCCGTTCATCCCCGAGCCGCAGTTCGACGATCTCTTCGTCTGCACGCTCGTCGACGGCGCGCCGGCAAGCTGCGTCGCGTTGCGCTACGGCGCCGTGACGCGATAGCGTGGCCCGCGCGCCGCGCGAATTTGCATCGTCGTAACAGCAGTGCAGTCGATTGCAGCAAATAAAATCGGGCGCATGATGCTCGCTCTTCTCTTTGCCGCTGCCGTCGGAGCGCAATCCGATCCGGCGGTCGTCCTGCGGCCACTGCACACGATCGATGTCGCTTCCTCCATTGCAGGCTACGCGCGTGACGAGCAGTACGAATATCTCGCCACCGGCGGCGGCGTGTATCGCGCGCCGCGCATTGCCGCCGGTCCGCTCGAACGTCTTTCCGGCGCGGGCGAGATCGCCAATGCGGTTGCGGTTCACGACGGCACGCTCTACGTGCTCAAAGGGCACACCGACGCGGTGGCGCCGTTCCCGACGCTTCTTCGCTCACGCGATCGCGGCGCAACCTTCCAGAGCGATGCACAGGAGCTGATCGATTGCTCGCTCGAGCAGTGGACGAAACGCTGCGACTACCTGGTGCCGACCGGCATCTCGTTCAGCGATGGCCGGACGTTTCTCGAAGCGAGCGGGAACCTCCTCGTCGCCGAAGACGGGACGACCTCGTGGAACGTGCTGATCGGCACGACCAACAACGGCAGACCGGGCGCCCAGGTTTGCCCTCTCGTGCATGAGCGCATCGGCACGCGCGTCCTCGGCGGGTCGGAGTGTCCGCTCGACGTCGCATGGATCGGCAGTGGGACGCTGCGCGATGACCTGCTCGACTGGAGCGTTCCCTTTTCTCATCGCGCCGCGATCACGCCAGCGCTCGGAAACCGGATGGTGCAGTTCATCAGGCACGTCGGCAACGAGGTCGTCTACTCGGGAGTGGAAGGGGCGCTCCTGAAGAGCACGGACGGCGGGCGCAGCTTTCGGTACGTGATCTTTCACCCGCTCGAGGGCGGTGACGAATTGGGATACGTCGTTCCGCCGGTGGAGCGGCGATATCCGTACGTGCAGCAGCTCATCATTCCGTCGCGTCATTCGCGGCGCGTCATCGTCGCCGGATTCGACAAGGCCGGCGGCTCGACCTCGTATCTCGCGTATTCAGATGATGGCGGTGAATCGTGGCGCGACCAGTCGCACCTGCTCACCGGTGCGCGCGTCGCGCTCGTCGTCGAAGATCGCGACGGCCGGATTCTGATCGGGGTGAACGAAGGCGACGGTGCGGCATCGTCGACGCGCCTCGCGCTGTTCGAGCTCGAGCTTCCGGCGCCGCCGCCGGTGAAGCGGCGACGCGCGGTTCACTAGCGCTACTTTGTATCGGTTTTCGTTTCGTTCTGCATGGCCTGACCGGCGGTCTCCATTGCGGTGCCGGTCTCGTGGACGGCGTCGGTCGTCGCGTGGCTGGCGTTGTTCGCTGCTGCCGCTGTGGCGGCGGTGTCGACGGCCGGCGTGGTCGTCGATTCGGTCTGCGTGGTGGTCACGCCGCCGCTCGTTTCGACTTCGGTCTGGCTCTCGGTTTTCTGCGTGCAGGCGCTGCTCAACAGGAGCGACATCACGGCCGCTGTGGCGATCAATGCATTCTTCATGGTTTTTCCTCGGCAGCCTCAAGAGCAAGATCGCGGCCGCACACGCGTTGCGCCTGGTTCGCGGCCGTCTCAGCGGCCCACGAAACCGCTCGTCGCGGCGACGCGTCTACCGGCCAGCGCCATCGCCACTTCCGGTGCGCTGCCGGCGTCCGCGAGCGGGCGCAGGTAGTCGCCTTCGATGACCGAGATCGCCACGCCGTCGCGATACGCAATGCGCGTGTTCGCGACCGCGCGAATCCGCTCCTCGGCGTCGAGGATGCCGCTGAGGTTCAGCGGATCGGCTGCACTGATGACCAGCAGCGTTCCGTCCGGCTGTTCGCGACGGATTTCGCGCAGACGCTCGATGGCCTCTGGCAGCGCGAACTGTTCGCCGCTCATGCCGTGCACGAACCGGCCGCCGCGAATTTCGCCGCGCGCTTCGAGCCGGCGGTAGACGTGCGACAGCTCGCGCCACGGCGCGGCGTTCGGCTCGCGCGCGAGGAGCCGGCGGAACACGATGCCGTAGCGGCGCAGATAGGTGCGCGCCTGCAGCTCGACCGCTTCTTCGCGCGACGTGGCCGCCTGTTCGAGCAGCGACCAGCGTCCCACGATGTTCGGACGGCGATCGGCGGGGGTGATGAGTGCGCGCAGTCCCGCGAAGCCGTCGGAGGTGATGAGGCCGGCGGAGACGAGCTCCGCGATCGCGCCTTCCGCCGCGTTGAGATCGCGCGCGAACGACGCGCCGCGCGTCCGCAGCGTTTCGATGACGCGCTGCGCGCCGTCGCTCAGTACGACCTGCGATTCGGTGCGCAGCGAGCGCCACGCGTCGGCGTGATCGCGCAGAAAAAGTGCGACCGGAGTGGCGGAGACGACGCTGTTCGACGAAGCGGGAGAGAGCCGCGCCCACGCTACCTCGCCGCCGAGGCAAAGCATGTCGAGCAAAGAAGGCTCGTAGCGCTCGATGCGCGAAGGCAACACCGCGCGCTCCCACGCATTCGCCGCGATCTCGTAGCCGTCGAGCTGCGCGATCAGCTGCTGCAAGCCGTCTGCACCCGACAATCGAGCCGCGGGCGCGAGGTGCTGCCATGCGAACAGAAATCGTTGAAACGCGGCGGCGCTGACCGGCTCGATCTCCGCGCGCAGGCGAACGATCGTGTAGCGATGAATGCGCGCGAGCAGACGGCGATCGCACCATTCGTTCGGCCCGGTGAACGCGCCGCGCAGGATCACGCCTTCGTTCTCGAGCGCGCGCAATGCGCCGTCGACGCTTTCGACCTGCAGAGCTTGCGCGAGTGCGCTGGCGGTCGTCGGGCCGAGGATGGTCATGCGGCCGCGGATCAACTCGATCAGCGCATCTTCGCGCGACCATGTGCGATTGCGCGATGCGGGTGGGGTGAGGGTGGTCTCGATGTCGTGGATCGCGCGCAGTTCGGGAAGGCGTTCGGCGGCGATCCACACCTGTGTCACCCCGAGCAAACGGCTGTCATCCTGAGCCGCGTAGACGGCGAAGGACCTTCCCTCGTGCAACGGAGAAGGTCCTTCGCTTCGCTCAGGATGACAAGAGATCAACGCCGCTCTTCGCGCTGCAACCAACTCATCGAACAATGTGCGATCGATCGTCGCAGCCTCATCCTCGGTCAGAAATCCCGCGGTCAGCAGCGCGTCGTGCAATTCGTCCGCGTCGCGGGGGTCGGGGCGTTCTTCGTCGCGGACGCGGGCGATGGCGGCGAGGTCGAGGGCGCCGAGCTCGTTGGCGCCGGAGGTGTCGCCGGCGCGGCGGGTGTAGACGGCCTGCGTGCGGCGTTCTTCGAGCGGAGCGTCGTCGAGGAAGGCGTACGGCTTCGCGTTGAGGATCTCGTGCGAGAGCGGCGACGGCTCGACCGTGTCGCGCGCGACGAGTTGCAGTTCGTTCGCGTGAATGCGCGTCAGCACGTTCGCGAGACCAGCGAAATCCATCGCTTCTTCGAGGCAGTCGCGGACGGCCTGATTGACCAGCGGATGGTCGGGGATCTGACGATCGCCGCCGATGTTTTCAAAGCAGGCAGCAGCGTCGGGAAACACCGCCGCCATCAGGTCATCAGCGATGGTGCGCTGCAGTTGCGGCGCGACTTTTTTCCCGTTGCGATTGCGCGGGACCGCGAGAGAAACGGTCGTGTTCCAGCGCCACCGCGTCTGCCAAACCGGCGCATCGAGAAAGGCCTGCACCAGCACGTCGCGTGCGGTGGCGGGATGCAGATAGCGAAACACATCCGCGAGAGGAAACGAGTGCTGTGGCCCGAGGGACAAGAGGATCGCGTCTTCGGTCGCCGCTGCCTGCAATTCGAAATCGAACTGCCGGCAGAAGCGCTTGCGCAACGCGAGGCCCCACGCCTTGTTGATGCGCGAGCCGAACGGCGCGTGCAACACGAGCTGCATGCCGCCCGACTCGTCGAAGAAGCGCTCGAGCACCAGCGTCTCCTGCGTCGGCAGCACGCCGAGCGCGCGAAGCGATTCGCCGAGGTATTCGGCGATCTCGTTTGCGGCGGACGAGGGGATGCCGCATTCGGTGGAGAGCCAGGCGGCGGGCGTGGGGCTTTGGGCGTCAGGCGTTTGGAAATTGCCGTCATCCAGGCCTTCCACCCCAAGAGCCAAACGCCCAATGCCCGCGACGTCGAGCCTTGGCGCGATGTCTCGCCGCAAGTCGCTCACCGCGCGCGACAACTCATCGCTTCGCGCGGGCGCTTCGCCGAGCCAGAACGGGATGCTGGGTGGCGCGCCCTGCGCGTCAGCGACGCGGACGACGCCGGTCGTGACCTGCAGCACGCGCCACGACATGTTGCCGAGCTGGAAGACGTCGCCTGCATTGCTTTCGATCGCGAAATCTTCGTTCAGCGTGCCGATGAACGTTTCGTCCGGCTCGAGCACCACGCGGTAGTCGGCCACCTCCGGAATCGCGCCGCCGGAGGTGAGGGCGAGCAGGCGTGAGCCGCGCCGGCCGCGCACCTGGCCATTTACTTCATCCCGATGCAGCAGCGCGCCGCGGCGTCCGCGCTTCGTGGCAAAGCCTTCCGCCACCATGCGCAGCACTTCGTCGAAGTCGCGCCGTGCGAGGTCGCGATACGGCCACGCGCGCCGCACCATTTCGAACAACGCGGTTTCGCTGGAATCGCAGCACGACGCTTCGGCGACGAGCTGCTGCGCGAGGACGTCGAGCGGCGCGTCGTGCACCACGATGCGATCGAGCTCGCCGCGTTTGACGGCGCGCAGCAACGCCGCGCATTCGACGAGATCGTCGCGCGAGGCAGGAAAGACGCGCCCTTTCGGCAGTCCCGCAATGCTGTGGCCCGAACGGCCGACGCGCTGCAGCAGCGTGGCGATGCGATGCGGCGAGCCAATCTGGCAGACGAGATCGACATGTCCGATGTCGATTCCGAGCTCGAGCGACGCCGTGGCGACGAGCGCCTTCAGTTGCCCCGTTTTCAGGCGCGTTTCGGCATCGAGCCGCTTTTCTTTCGAAAGACTGCCGTGATGCGCGGTGACGGCGTCTTCGCCGAGGCGCTCGCTGAGGTGGTGCGCGATCCGCTCCGCCATCTTGCGCGTGTTCACGAACACGAGCGTCGTGCGATGCTCCTCGATCAGCTCCGTGAGACGCGCGTAATACTCGTCCCAGACCTCGTGCGACATCACCGCATCGAGCCGCGACCGAGGGACCTCGAGCGAGAGGTCCATCGCGCGGCGATGGCCTTCATTGATGATCGCGCAGGCGTGTGTCATCCCGAGCGAAGTCGAGGGATCCCCTGCATGTTCGGCGCGCCCCAGGCTGTCGGCAGGGGATCCCTCGACTTCGCTCGGGATGACACTCTGCTTTCGTTCAGTAGTCATTCCCACGAGATACCGAGCGACCTCCTCGATCGGCTTCTGCGTTGCCGACAGTCCGAGCCGGAGGAGCGGGCGTTCGGCGACGTGCTGGAGGCGTTCGAGCGTCAGCGCGAGATGTGCGCCGCGGCGTGTGCCGATCAGCGCATGAATCTCGTCGACGATCACGGTGCGCACGCTGCGCAACATCTCGCGGCTGCGCTCCGCGGTGAGCAGCAGGTAGAGCGATTCGGGCGTCGTGACGAGGATGTGCGGCGGCGTTTTCAGCATCGCGGCGCGCTGCGACGAAGTCGTGTCGCCGGTGCGCACCGCGGTGGTGATGTGCGGCGCCGCGAGGCCCAGCTCGCGCGCGAGCTCGCGAATCGCGTGACGCGGCTCGGCGAGATTCTTGTCGATGTCGGTGCTCAGCGCTTTGAGCGGCGAAACGTAGACCACGCGCACTTCATCGGGCAGCGGCCCTGCGAGACCTTCGACGAACAGCTCGTCGAGCGCGGTGAGAAACGCCGCCAGCGTCTTGCCCGAGCCCGTTGGCGCCGCGATGAGCGTGTGGCGCCCCTCGCGAATCGCCGCCCATCCTCTCGCCTGCGCCTCCGTCGGCGCCCCGAGCGTCTCCGTGAACCAGCGCTGCACGACAGGATGGAAGCGGGACAGGGGCATGGGGGAAGGGTATCGCGGGGAGGGCGTTGGGTGGCAGGCTTTGCGATCGGGTGGCGTTGGGCGTTAGGCGTTGGGCGTTTGGGGCTTCATCCGGGCTGCGACCGGCGCGCGAGACGCCGCGCTTCATCGGCCAGAACGACTGTGCGTCCAAGGCAGAAACCCCAAGCGCCTAACGCCCAACGCCTAACGCCCCCTCATGCCACCGCCGCCTCATCCAGCGACAACGTCCCCGCGTCCGCATCGAGCGTGGCCATCACTCCGACGGGCAGCGTGAGCTTCTGCTCGATGTGGCCGAAGGAGAGGCCGGAGAGGGCTGGTTTTTTGAGCGAGCCGAAGCGGTCGCGGAGGATTTCTTCGAGGCTGAAGGTAGGGCCTTTGTAGCTGCAGTCGGTGCAGCGGCCGAAGGCGACGCCCGCCATGTCGTCGAACTTTCCGCCGAGGGCGAGCTGGGTGAGCATGCGATCGACGCGATAGAGCTCTTCGCGGATGTCTTCGAGAAAAAGAATCGCTCCTCGGGTGTCGATCTCGTACGGCGTCCCCATGAGCGCGGCGAGCATGGTGAGGTTCCCGCCGGCCAGCCGTCCCGTCGCCTTGCCGGGCGAGACGCGCAGGATGCGATTCGTCTTGTCGATCAGCTCCGTCGCCTTCTTCGCCGGCGGCGCGAGGATGCCGGCCGGCTCCGGCGTCATCAGCACCTTGCGGAAGTTCTCGATCGTGTACGGATCGTACGTCGAGCTGCTGACCGGCCCGTGGAACGTGACGAGCCCAGTGCGTTGAAAGATCGGATTGAGGAGCGCGGTGATGTCGCTGTAGCCGATCAGCACTTTCGGCTTCCGAGCGATGAGGTCGTAATCGAGATACGGCAGCACGCGCGGCGAGCCCCAGCCGCCGGTGTAGCAGATGATGCCGGCAATCCGGTCGTCGGCGAACATCCGGTTGAGATCGTCCGCACGATCGCGATCGGTGCCCGCAAAGTAGCCATGCCGGTCGAACGCGTGCGCGCCGATGATCACCTTGAATCCGAGGAGCTCCATCTGCTCCTTCGCCACCTGCACGTTGTCCGCTTCGAACGCCGCCGAGGCAGGGAGGACGATCCCCACCGTATCGCCGGCACTGAGCCGTTTCGGCTTGATGATCCGCCGCGAACTGGTCGCCGCGCGCGTCGTGCTCGTGATGGACGCAGCGGCAGTAGCGAGAGAAAGGAGTCGGGCAAAGCTGCGGCGGTCGATCATCGGGGGAGATTGTAGTTGGGCTGTTGGTGTCGTTGGCGGGTGGCGGGTGGCGGTTGTCGGTTCTCGGTTGGCGTTGCCCGTTGCCCGTTGCCAGGGCTGTACGCCTGCGGACGACAAGCGTCTCCGCAGCCCGCAACCCACTCGGCAACAATGCCCGGGCAACGGGCAACGGGCAACGGGGCAACCCTCCTTCGAAAACGCAACAACCCACCCGCGCCCCACGTATCACGCACCGATGCTCTTCCTTCTCCTCGCCGTTCTTTCCGACTGCGCCACGCCCGATCGCGCCTTCATCGGCACCGCGATCCGCACGTGGGATGCGGTGCGTGTCGATTCGCTGCACGTCGATGCGGCGCCGTTGCCGCGGCTCGTCTTCTTCGACGAGCGGTGTGTCATCGACGGCGAACGCGTTTACGCGCACCACGGCCAGATCAAGCTTCCCAGCGGCGACACCGTGCCGCCGCAATTGATGACGTTCGCCGGCACCTACGACGGCCAGAAGCCGTTCCTGATTCAGGCGCTGCCGCCCGTCTGGCGCACAGTGGAGCGTCACCGCGACAATCCGCACCTCGACCGCTTGATGCGCGCCGTGTTCGTGCACGAGATGACGCACACCGTTCAGACGCGCGCGTTCGGCGAGCGGCTGACCGCGCTCGAAACGCTGTACAAGATCGAGAACCTCAATGACGACATCGTGCAGGACCGCTTCAAACACGATCCCGAGTACGTGAAGACGTATCAGGAGGAGCGCGCCCTCCTGTACTCGATTGCCGCCGAGCGCGACGCGGTTCTGCGTAAAGAGCTTGCACGCGAAGCGGTGAAGCATGCGAGAGCGCGCCGCGCCCGCTATTTCACCGGCGACTCCGCCTGGCTCGCCGAAATCGAAGAGATCTTCCTCGGCATGGAGGGCGCCGCACAATGGGCCGCGTATCGCGCCGCCATCCTCGACGGCGCGACACACGAAGAAGCCATACTGCTCATGACCCGCGGAGGCCGCGTCTGGTCCCAGGACGAAGGCCTCGCCCTATTTCTCGCCATCGACGCACTAATGCCAGGTCAGTGGCAGGAAAAGGTGTTCGGGGCTACCGCGGTGGGGGCGTGGGATTTGTTGGAGGAGGCGGCGCGGTAACGCCGCCTCACGTGTAGAAGTCGTCACGGGTAGGTCGTATTAGAGCACGCGACACGTAGCGATTTCGCCGCTTTGACGCCTTCGGCGGACGCTTCCGTGCCCCTCAATTCCGCGGCGGGCGCGGCGACGACGTACGGGCTGAGGTAAGGGTGCTGCGAAGCGGTGACTTGCGGTGGCTGTGTCTTCGCCTTTGGCTTCTTGAACTTCCCGTTGCCTCTGTCGAGCTTGTAGTACAACAGGAAATGTTCATCGTCATCAACGTACCGTTCGTCGTCGATCCATTGTGGAGCAACGTTGGCAACAACGATCTCCGCGCCGGGCTTTACTTGAAATGTCCGGCCTCCGGCATCGATCGAAAACGAGCCTGTACCGGACAGTTCGATAGTTACTTCGTGAATGATCGCCGCCTGCGAGGGGTCCTTGTCGTAGTGCATGCGGCGTGCGACGATCGTCCCGTGCGTGATTGGTACTCTAACGGCGATCTCTTCCGCGCGGAGGTTGGGCTCGAAATCACAGTCGATCTCGTGCCAGTGATACGCGTTAGCCGTTGACAGAATGTCACTGTCGTCGACGCCCTGTGCGGTGTCCTCGCCGGGGAAGATGAGCGTTGTTCCCGCGCTGAGTTCGACGACGCAGCACTTGTTGATCTCCGTTCCGACACACGGCCCTTCGACGTGTGTGGTGGGGATAATCAGGTACGGCCGGTGCGGATGCGTGTGGTCAGCCTTGTCGTTCCCGTTCGGCTCATCGTTACTATGATGACCTCCGATCTTGCCATCGCGTGCGTCAGGCAGCAATACGACGTAATCCTCACGTTGTTTGACGAAGCACGCCAACCCTACGAAATGAATCTTGTACGCCATGTCTATCCCTCCTTGGGGGT
>DASVUA010000199.1:0-9269 GCA_036387295.1 Thermoanaerobaculia bacterium
CGGGTTCGAGCCCTGGTCGAGATCGAAGCCTTGCCAGAGGTCATAACGGAGACCGGCGTTGATCGTGAGACGCGGGCTGAGCTGGATGTCGTCCTGGAAGTAGACGCTGTACTGATCGACCGGCGTCGAGAAACCGGCGAAGCCGCCGTTGACGGTGATCTGCGTGACCGGCGAGCCGATCTTGTCTTCTTTCAGCGTGTACTGGCCGGAGGTGCCGGTGGTGAAGCTGCCGCCGAGCACCGGCTCGTGGATCCACTGCGCGCCGGTCTTGAAGTCGTGACGCCGGTCGCCGAACGTGTTCGAGAAGGCGAAGTCGTCTTTGAGCTGCGTCTTTTCCTGCTCGGTGGTCTGCGGCGTGTTGACGTTCTGACCGACGGTGATGCCGGTCGGGAAGAGCAGCGCCGGGTCATCGGAGTCGGCCGTGATGGCGTTGTTGAAGGTCGTGCGCTGGAAGACGAAGTCGTTGACGCGCGACCCGGAGAGCGTCCAGGTGTGGCCGAGAAGGTACGACTCGTACTCGTTGGTCAGCGTGCCGAGCGACGACGGCAGCGCGAGCGAGCCGGCGCCGTATTTGTCGGCGTTCTTCTGGTAGCCGTAGCGGACCTGCAGGAACTGCGCGGCCGAGACGTTGACCGTCGCTTTGGCGGTGATCAGCTCGTCGGTGAACGGAATCGCGACGGCGTCGCCGTCGAACTCGGGGAAGACGCCGTCCGTGTCGATGATGTAGCTGGAGGGGCGATCGGTCTTCTCGTACGTGCCGAAGAAGTGAGCGCGGTCGCGCACGATCGGGCCGCCGAGCGAGGCGCCGTACTGCTTGCGCTCGTACGCCGCTTTCTCACCGGTGCCGTTGCGCTCGGCCTCGGTGAGGGAGTTGAGGCTGTCTTCGCGGTAGAAGCCGTAGAGGCTCCCGGCGAATTCGTTGGTGCCGGTCTTGGTGACGACCGTGAGCACGCCGCCCGAGGAACGGCCGTATTCGGCTTTGTACGACTGCGTCTGGATCGTGAACTCCTGCACCGCTTCGATGCTGAAGTTCTGCAGCGCGCCGCCGATGGTGTCGTCGGTGTTGTCGCCGCCGTCGACGACGAAGTTCACGTTGCGGCCGATGCCGCCGTTGAGGGCGATGGTGAGCTGACCCGGCTTGGTCGGATCGGCGTTGTAGTTGAGCTGCGTTCCAGGCGCGAGCGCGCCGAGGTTGGCGAACTGGCGGCCGTTCAGCGGAAGGTTTTCGAGCTCTTCCTGGCTGATCGACGTGCCGATCGCGGGACCGGTGGCGATGAGCGGCGCTTCAGCGGTGACGGTGATCGACTCGCTGACCGCGGCCTGCCGGAGCGTCGTGTTGACCTCGCGCTCACGGGCGACGTTCAGGACGACGTCGCGCGTCGTCACGGTGCCGAATCCGGAGAGCTCGGCCACGATGGTGTACGTGCCGGCGGGGAGGCTGGGGAAACGATAGACGCCGTCGGCTTCAGTGACTGTGCTGCGGTTCAGACCCGTTGCGGCGTTGGTCGCCGTAACTGTGACGCCCGGCATCGCGGCGCCGCTTTCGTCAGTGACGTGTCCCCACAGCGTGGCAGACGACGTGCCCTGGCCGAAAACGGCCGTTGAGCAGGTAAAAAGGAGTGCAATGCTGAGCAGCAATGCACCTGTGGACCGAGAAAACATGGGGGCTCCCTCCTCGCGTTCCTTGTGGCTCTATTTGGACTTGTAGCTGCAGTCTACGGATGGGGCAGACCGCTGGACTGTGCACATTATGAAACAAAACGGTTACGGGCGGCTGATGCTTGCGAGGAGTGCCCGCGCGGCGTCGCGCTGCGGGTCGTATCGAGCACCCGCCGGGAGCCGTGTCAGCAAGGCGCGGTACTGCGCCGCGGCGGCAGTGAGATCTCCCGCTTCCTGCAAGGCGATGCCGCGATTCAGTTGCGCTTCGAAGAAGTCCTTCTGCTTCGCAATCGCGGTTTCGAAATAAGGGATCGCTTCCCTCGGGCGCCGCTGCTGCACGAGAAGCACGCCCAGGCCGTTGAGAGGATCGGTGTAGTCGGCCGCGAGCGCGATCGCTTTCCGGTACGCGTTTGCAGCGTCGTCGATGCGGCCGAGCGCGCGGAGTGCGTTCCCGAGATTGTTCCAGCCCCGCGCATCGCGCGGATCGATGTCGACGGCGCGAGCGAACGATTCCGCGGCGCGTGGCATCTCGCCGTTTTCCATCTCGAGAACGCCGAGCGCGTTATGCGTCGCGGCGCGCTTCGGATCGAGACGCGCGGCGGTGCGCAGCGCTTCGCGCGCTTCGTTGCGGTCGCAGCATTCGGCGGCCGCGACGCCGAGGTTGTACCAGGCGTCGGCGTCGTCGGGAGAAAGCGCGACTGCCTGGCGATACAGCGCGACCGCGTCCTTCGTCGCGCCGAGCTCGCGGTTCATGCGCGCGAGCGTGGAGCGGAAAACGGGATTCGCAGGATCGCGCCGTACGAGGTCGCCGACAGACGCCGCGGCGGCGCGGGTGTCGCGCGTGGCCAGCGCCTTTTCGAACTGCAGAAAGAGCGGCGCCATCGCTTTCGGATCGGCGCGCGTGCCGCCGTTCGCAAGCTGTGCGGGGGCGATGTAGCCGAGGCTCGCGAGCTTCGCTTTTGTCTCCTCATCGACGCTCGTCTGCGCGGCGGCGACGGCGGTGGCGCGCACCGCTTCGAGGCGCGACGCGAGCTCGCGGAACGCGCGTCGCTCGCCGGCGAGGATGTTCGTCGTTTCACGCGTGTCGCGTTGCAGATCGAAGAGCTCCGGAGCCGGTCCGGAAATGAGCTTGCGATCGTTGCGGCGGATCGCGGAGAGCTCGCTCCATCCGAACGTGAGCGGATACTGCGTCTCGGCATACAGATCGGCGGCCGGAATTGCTTCTGCCGATCGCAACGCCGCGGATACATCGCGGCCATCGCCCTGCGGCATCGCAACACCCGCGAGCGCAGCGAGCGTCGGAGCGAGATCGACGGAACTGACGGGATCGCGCACGGAGCGCGGCTTCAGTTCGGGCGCGGCAACGATCAACGGCACATGCAACGTCGGCTGGTAGAGCAGCAAACCGTGCGTCAGCTCGCGATGCTCGCCGAGCGATTCGCCGTGATCGCCTGCGACGACGACGATGGTGTTCGTCCGGTCGATCGACGCGAGCAGCCGGCCGAGCTGCGCGTCGACATACGCGACTTCGCCGTCGTAGCTCTGTTCGAACGGCGCCGGCGGCGCGTACGGGGCATGCGCGTCCCACAGATGCACCCATGCGAACGCGGGCCGCGCGTCTGCGTTGCGAAGCCATGCGGCCGCGCGATCGACGACTTCGCTCGCGCGGCGCGACGCTTCGAGCGTGGCGTCGGAGCTCGGGTCGCGTTTGATCTCGTCGTCGTAAATCTCGAAGCCGCGATCGAGACCGAAACGGCGGTCGAGCACGAACGCGCCGACGAACGCACCGGTGCGATAGCCGCCGGCCGCGAAGACGGTGGCGAGAGTCTCTTTGCCCGCGGGAAACACACCCGCACCGTTGTTGCGCAGCCCGTGATGCAACGGCAATACGCCGCTGAGGATGGTCGCGTGTGCCGGCAGCGTCAGCGGCACCGGCGACTGCGCGTTCTCGAAACGGATCCCTTCCGCCGCGAGACGCGCGAGGTTCGGCGTTTTCGCACCGACGCGATCGGCGCGAAAGGTATCGAGAGTGACGAGGAGAACGGAAACGCGTTTTGGTTCGGCGCGCGCGCAACCGAACAGCAGCACTGAGAGCGAAATCAGAAATTGAACATTGAAAATTGAAAAATCGGAGGAGCGCCGCATGTCGGGGGTTCGCTTATTCGATTTTCAATGTTCGTATCTCGTCTGGGTGCCACTCACAACGGGATGTTGCCGTGCTTCTTTGGCGGGTTCTTGTCGCGTTTGTTGCGCAGCATCGCGAACGTGGTGATCAGTTTGCGGCGCGTGAAGCGCGGCTCGATGATCTCGTCGATGTAGCCGCGCTCGGCGGCGATGTAGGGGTTCGCGAATTTGTCTTTGTACTCGGCGACTTTCGCGTCGCGATCGGTGGCGCCGCGATAGAGGATGTTCACCGCTCCTTCCGCTCCCATCACCGCGATCTCGGCCATCGGATAGGCGTAGTTCATGTCAGCGCGAATGTGCTTCGAGTTCATGACGCAGTACGCGCCGCCATAGGCCTTGCGGGTGATGACGGTGACTTTCGGAACGGTCGCTTCGGCGAGCGCGTAGAGCAGCTTCGCGCCGTGAATGATGATGCCGCCGTACTCCTGTCCGGTGCCGGGAAGAAAGCCGGGGACGTCTTCGAGCACGAGCAGCGGGATGTTGAACGCGTCGCAGAAGCGGACGAAGCGCGCCCCTTTGCGCGATGCGTCGATGTCGAGGGTGCCGGCGAGCTGCAGGGGCTGGTTGGCGACGACACCGACCGAGTAGCCGTTGAGGCGAATGAATCCGACCACCAGATTGCGGGCGAAATGCTGGTGCACTTCGAGGAAGTGACCTTCGTCGGCGACCGTCTTGATGACCTCGCGCATTTCGTACGGCTGGTTGGGCGACTCGGGGATGAAGCTGTCGAGCTGCGTATCGACGCGATTCACGTCGTCGGTCGTCGCGACGCGCGGCGCCTCTTCGAGGTTGTTCGACGGCATGAACGACAACAGCTCGCGAATCAGCGCGATGCAGTCTTCGTCCGACTCCGCGGCAAAGTGCGCGACGCCGGAGACCTGGTTGTGCGTCTCCGCGCCGCCGAGTTTTTCCTTCGTCACCTCTTCATGCGTGACGGTCTTGATGACGTCGGGACCGGTGACGAACATGTAGCTCGTCTTCTTCACCATGAGGATGAAGTCGGTGATGGCGGGCGAGTAGACGGCGCCGCCGGCGCACGGTCCCATGATCGCGGAGATCTGCGGGACGACGCCGGAGGTGAGCGTGTTGCGGAGGAAGATGTCGGCGTATCCGCCGAGGGAGACGACGCCTTCCTGGATGCGCGCGCCGCCCGAGTCGTTGAGGCCGATGACCGGCGCGCCGTTCTTCACCGCGAGATCCATGATCTTCACGATCTTCGCGGCGTGCGTCTCGGAAAGCGATCCGCCGAAGACCGTGAAGTCCTGCGCGAACGCGTAGACGAGCCGCCCCTGCACGTTGCCGTAGCCGGTGACCACGCCATCGCCGGGCACGCGCTGTTTATCGAGCCCAAAGTCGGTGGAGCGATGCGTGACGAGCTGGTCGAGCTCCTGAAACGAGCCGGGATCGAACAGCAGCGCGATGCGCTCGCGTGCGGTCAGCTTCCCTTCGTTGTGCTGGCGGTCGATGCGGGCCTGGCCGCCTCCGAGCTCGCTCTCTTGCTTCCGGCGCTCGAGTTCCTGCAGCTTGTTTTCGTATGACATGTCGGGTGTGTTGGATGTTGTCGGTTGTCAGTTGTCAGTTGTCTGTGCGATGGCGCGCCGAAGTCACGGAGAACCGACAACCGATAACTCACAACGACTCACAGAATGACGTCCCGTTCGGCGGCGAGCCGGCGCATCTCGTTTTCGAGCTGTTCTTCGGTGGCGCGGCTGCCGAGTTTCTGGCGTGCGGCACGCTCGAGCAGTTCGATGGTGGTGAAGTTTTCTTCGAGCGCACGCGCGACGACGAGGATGCCGGCTTCGGCGTCGACGAATTCGACCACGCCGCGGTCTTCCAGGCGGTTGACGATGGCGCGGGCCAGGAATTCGACGCGTCTGCCGGTGGCGCTCACAGGCGAGGCATTAAAGCATCATCTCCGCGCCGAAGGAACCTGCGCCGTACGGGTACCACGTTCGCTCCTCGGCGACGGCGTCGATGCGGGTGACGCGAACGCTGCACGGATAGACGCGATCGCCGTCTTCGACAAGCACCTGCAACGTCAGTCCAGCCACCGGCGCGAGCAGCGCGATGGCGAGCGGCCGCGCCGGGTCCACTTCGGTGACCGTGCATTCGAGGCGGAGGTTCAGAGGAACGCGCACCGGGCGGATGCGATACGAGGGGCGGTACCAGTTCGGCCAGTCGCGCGCCGCTTCAACGATGTCGTTTCCTTTGCCATCGATGCCGCCGGCGCTCTGCAGCACGCGCACGTTCGGCGGCGCGAGCCCGACGAGCGACGGCAGGAGTGCGGCCGTGACGTTCGGGGCCAGCCGGAGGCGCGGCGGCTGCGGCTGCGCGGCCGTTTCGGCGCGGGCGAGCGCATGCGCCACGCGTTGGACGTGCGACATGTCGAACGTCGCCTGATCGATGAGGGCGCGGTGTTGTCCGTGTGTGAGGGCGACGTGCAGCCGGTCGCTTCGTTCGCTCCATTCGCGATCGCCGAAACGATGCTGCGCCATGCCGCGCGACGCGATGAGCCGCTCGATCGACGCGGGGGTGACGTCGATGTTCAGCGGCGGCAACACGAGCTCCTCGAACGGTTCGTGCTCTTCCGCGCCACTCGGCTCGGGGTGGCAGGAGAAGAGATCGCCTTCTTCAGACGCGACGCCGCTCTCGGTGATGCGGATGCGCGTGCCGTTTTCCAAGCGCAGCGTCTGTCCGCGCTTGCGATAGATCACGCCGTCACCATCAGCGGGGCGTGCGAGCCGACGACGAGCTCCTGCCCTTCGCGCGAGCAGATCACGCCGGGATACCGGATCGGCTCTCCTGCGGCACCGAGAAAGTTCAGTCGCGCGCGCGGCCGGACGAACGCGAACGGCGCGAGCCGTTGCGCGGAGTCGGCGGTCACGAGATCCGCAGCCGAGATTCGCAACGTCACCAGGTCGGTCAGCGGATCGTACGCACCGCCGTCGACGAGCAACACTTCGATGCGCGTCTCCGGCACGACGAACGGCGCGCCGTGCTGCCGCGCAACGAGGTTCGTCATGCGCGGCAGCGGGACGTCGCGAAACGACGCGCGGCGGAGCGCGAGCGGGTTCTCGACGGTCAGCCATTCCGGGAGCAGCGGCGCGCGGCCATGCTCCGCGACGTGACCGGCCGCTTCGTGCAGCAGCACGGCCGCGCTGCCGTGGCGCCACAACATCGGCAAGTCTGCGGCGTCCTTTTCGTGCAGCACGAGGCTCGGCGTGGCGCTTGCCGCGTCGCGCAGCAGCGCGACATCGGCGTCGAGATGCACGCGGTCCGTCACGACCGAATGCACGCCCTGCGACGCGGTGATGGTCGACGTGATTCCATCGAGGCGCGCTTCCGCAACGAGGCGCATGCGGAGATCGGGAATGACGCAGCGCCGCAGTTCCTCCATCGCCGCATCGCACGCGGCGACGAGGAGGTCATCGCGCGCGTCGGTGGCAACGATTCCGTGTTCGTCCTCGAATGCTTCGCCGTGGGAGAGGCGCCGCTCGATCAGCCGGCCGCGGAGCCAGAGCTCATCGCGCGTGGCGATCGCGAAGCGCGGCTTCACTCGAGCTCGTACGTGAAGTTCTTGCTGGCGGCGTCGTAGCGAACCGTGAGGCGATGCTGCGCGCCCGGCTCGAAACGCTTTGCGCCGAGCGAGCGGTACTCCTGAATCTGCGCGGACGGCACCGTGACCCAGACCTGCACGTCGGCGTGCTTCGAGGGGAAGTCGTGCGTGACGTGAATCGGCCGGGCGGTGCGAGAGGCGCGGCGGAGAAAGCGCGCCGGCCGTTCATCGAACAGCCGCTCGTTCGCGACGATGTCGCCGCCGAGACGGACGACGATCCGGCCATCGGTGAACGGATGCGAAAAGACGGTGGTCAGTTGCGCCGGCGTGCTCTGGGCCGTCTGCACGGGCGCGCCGGCGGTCGTCTCGGTTGCGACGGTGGTCGTCGTGGCCGGCGCTTTCGTCTTCGATTTGCGCGAGCTCGCCAGCGCCTTCTGCTCTTCCTGCGCCGCGAGCTTCACGTACTCCGCGGCTTGCGGGTGGCCGGGATTCAGCGCCTGCGCTTCGCGGAAGCGCGCGCCGGCGGCGGCGAACTGCTTCTGCTGGAAAAGAGCGAGCGCTTCGTCGAACTTCGCCTGCGCCTGCGTGAGCTGCTGTTTTCCGACCTCTTCCTGCTGGCGGATGGCGTTGATCCGCTCGAGCATCGTATTGACGTACGGCGAGCGCGGGGCGAGCCGCTGCAGTTCCTGAAACGTTGCGTACGCCTCCGGATAGCGGCGCTGCTGGAGGAGGATCTGCCCTTCGACGCGGAGGCTTTTCTGCTTCGCGGCTCTCGCTTCGGCGGCGCGGTCGACCGGCGGAATGTCGGTCTGTTGCGCGCGAACCGCGGCCACGCCTCCGATGAGGGCGGCAACGAGAATGCCGATGATTCCGATGAAGATCGCCGGCGGGATGCGGCGCCGCCAGAGCGGCAGCGTGCGAACGTTGGTGAGCGTGGTGCGGAGCTGGTTGCCCATCGGCGGCCGCGGCGTCTTCGCGACGGTCGGCGCCGAGGGAGAGACGACCGCGGGTTTCACCGGCACGGCGCGCGTGCTGCCACTGAGGTCGGTGAGAGGCGCCACCGGCGGTGGCGGAGTGACGGCGTCAGGAAACGGCACTTCGACCGTCGGGAACGGAGCGGCGACCGGGACATTGTCGCGCTCGGTCGTTTTTTCGGCAGCGCGATCGCGCGTGACGATGGTCTCGTCGGCCAGCATCGGCTCGGCCGGACGGACGGGGCGCTCGCCGCGCATCACGGCGCGCAGTGCGGCGGCGACGTCTTTCGCGCGCTGGTAGCGCTTCGTGACGTCTTTCGCGAGACAGTTCGCAACGACTTCCTCGAACCCCGACGGAATCTGCGGATTCACTTCGCGCAGCGGCGGGAACGGCTCGTGGACGATCTTGTACGAGATCGACGTGAGCGAATCGCCGCCGAACGGCTTGCGGCGCGTGAGGCATTCGTAGAGGCAGATGCCGAGGGCGAAGATGTCGGTGCGGCCGTCGACGGGAGCGCCTTTGATCTGCTCGGGCGCCATGTAGTTGGGCGTGCCGAGGAACTGGCCGGTCGAGGTGAGGTTCGCGCCACCCGAGGCGATCTTCGCGATGCCAAAGTCGGTGATCTTCGCGCGGTTGCCGTCGATGAGAATGATGTTCGCCGGCTTCACGTCGCGATGGACGATGCCTTTGCTGTGTGCGAAATCGAGCGCTTCGGCGACCTGCGCGATGACGTCGCCGATCTGCTCGAAATTCAGCGTGCGTCCCTGCGAGAGCACTTCCTTGAGGTTGTAGCCCTCGACGTACTCCATCGCGATGAACGAGGTGCCGTTTTCTTCGTCCTGCCCGATGTCGTGCACCGTGACGATGGCGGGATGATTGAGGATGCCGGCCGCCT
>DASVUA010000200.1:0-9799 GCA_036387295.1 Thermoanaerobaculia bacterium
AGCCCGCCGCTCCACAAAAACGATGTGGAGTGCGGCGACGCGAGTCGCCGCTGTCACTCGCGGCAGCGCGAGCTGCCGCTTTCCCCTGCGAAGACGCGGAGGCTGGCGCCTCCGCAGTGAAAGCGGCGACTGGCGTCGCCGCACTCCACATTACGGACGTGTCTTCGGCGCGTGACCGTAGGCCTTTCATTGGGCGTAATCACGCCGTCAGCCGGAACGTGAGACTGAGGCGCAAGTCACCCAAGCGCCTCCCGCGCCTGAGCGCCTAAGCGCCCAAGCGCCTGGTCTTCTCAATCCGGTGGGGGCATTTCGGCGGCGGGGGGGCCTTGCATGGTGTGCCAGGCGATGGCAGCGAGGACGATGGTGCCGCCGGCGATGGCGTAGGCGGAGGGGCGTTCGCCGAGGAAGAGGAGGACCCAGATCGGGTTCGCGACCGGTTCGAGCATGCCGGTGAGGGAGGCTTCGGTGGCGGTGACGTGCTTGAGGCCGCGCACGAAGAAGGCGTAGGCGAATCCGATCTGGAACACGCCGAGGAAGAGGAGCGCGACCAGCGACTTCATCGTCAGCGCGAGATCGTTCGCCACGAACGGCAGCAGCGCGAGCGAGAGGACGACGTTCCCCCAGGTGACCGCGGCGCGCGACGCCGCCGTTTCGCGGCGGAGGGCGAGGATCATCATCGCGAAGAAGACGCTCGAGAGGAGCGCCATCGCGTTGCCGGCCATCCCGCGCGCTTCGAACTTGCCGACGAAGAACAGCGCCATGCCGCCGAGCGCGACGGCGATCGCGATCACATCGCGGCGGCGCATCGGCTCGCGCAGCACGAACGGCGCGAGCAGCAGCACCCAGATCACGCCGGCGTACTGCAGAAAGATCGCGTTCGCCGCGGTGGTCCACTTCGTTGCGGTCACGAACGTCGTCAGGCAGGCGCCATAGCTGATGATCGCCACCGCGACGGCCGGCGACCAGCGGATGCGGACGTCGCGGCGGAAGATCACGAACAGCGTGATGGCCGCGAAGATCGACCGGTAAAACGTGACCTTCAGCGCCGGATCGACGACCGCCTTGATGCCGATCCCGCCGGTCGACCAGAGCAGCGCGGCGATGACGATGGAGAGGAGGCCGGCACGGCGATCAGGCACGGCGCGAGTCTAATGGATCGAGAGCGCCGCGATCCTCAATCCTGCCCAGGGCGGGACCGCTTGTGGCGCACCGTAATGCCGTATCCGATGAGGCCATTGAGGATCATGACGCCGTTCGTGACGGCGAAGACCCAGTTTTCGACGAGCAGGCTGTAGATCGTGAAGCCGACCGAGGCGCCGAGCTGACCGACGAAAAGCCAGGTCGAAACGCCGGCGCTCGTTTTGTCGCGCCACTGCTTTGCGATCTGCGTCGCGATCGTCACGATGAGGACGAGGGAACTGACCCAGCCGATGACTTCGATCATCAGCGGGCCGGGTGACCGTACGTCACTGCATCAATTCGCAAGATACGGCCCTCTCTCGAGTCGCGAGCGGACCTCACTCTCGGCTGGAGGGCAGTGGCGCGGATCGTCAGGCGCTGGAACGGCGAGCGCACACTCGCGCACGAGCTCAGCGAGCATGTCGATCTCGAGCGGCTTGTTGAGCACCGCCGAGACGAGGTCGGGATCGAGGTACGCGTCGTTCTTCGGATCGCGGACCGCGAGGATGAACGTGGTCGCACCCGGCTGCTGTTCGTTGAAATCGGCCACGAACGTCACACCGTCGTTGTGCGGCATGTCCATGTCGACGATGGCCAGCGCGTAATCGCACTGCGCGACCTTCGACAGAGCTTCCTCACACGACGAAGCCGTGTCGACGCCGACCGGCTGATGGCGAAGGATTGTGAAGAGCATCGTGCGCAACACGTCGTTGTTCTCGACGATCAGCACTCTAGGTTCGTCACTCATGGTGTGCATGTCCTCTTGAAGGCGATGTATTTCTCAAAAGGCATGCCACGGGCGGGTCAGTTCGGCTCTCCCTTTTCGACCTCGAGGTTGCGGAGCGACGGCGCGTCGCGGCAGGTGTCGCGCTGCTCGTGCGCCTCCGCAACCGAGATGCAGCCGGAGACCGTATCGACCAGCAATTCGATGTCGAACGGCTTGTGCATCGTGCCGATGACGAAGCTCTTGTCGAACGGTTTCGGCTCGATGCCGGCCGTGAGCACGAGCACGAGCGGCCGCTCCACCGCGGGCTCTTCACCCAGGCGCTCGAGCACGCCGTAGCCGCTGAGGCGCGGCATCATGAGGTCGAGGATGACGAGCGAGTAACGGCACGACGAGAGCTTCTCGAGCGCTTCGAACCCGTTGCGCGCGACATCGAGGTGATAGCCGCGGCGGCGCAGCACTGTGACCACGAGCGCGCGGATGGCGTCGTCGTCATCGACGATGAGAATTCTTTTTTCGAGTCGCATTGCCCCGCGTCAACAGCTCTCTGACTTACAGCAAATAACACTTGAGCAAGACACGGGCCCAACTGGATGCAATCACTTGATCAATTTGGAGATCGCGCGGAACTCGTCGGTCCCGGAAATCACCGCCAGCTCGAACAGCGCCATCTCGGTCGAGCTGAGCTTCGCCCCTTCGCTCGTCAGGCGCCGCAATGCGATCTCTTTGTTCTCCGCGGTGCGCGAGGAAACGGCGTCGGCGATTAGCGTCACCTGCATCCCGGCGCCGAGCAGATCGCGTACGGTCTGGTAGACGCAGACGTGCGCCTCGACGCCGGCGATCAGCACCTGCTTCCGCTCCAGCGCCGCGAGCTGCGCGGAGAACGCTTCGCATCCGAAGGCGGAAAAGCACGACTTTTCGATCGGCCTGTACCCGGTCGTTTCTTCGAATGCCTTGCGCAGCGGGGCGACCGTGGGGCCGAGGCCGCGGACGTATTGCTCCGTGAGAATCGCCGGCACGCGCATGACGTGGCAACCGCGCACGAGGCGGTCGACGTTGCGTACGACCTCTTTCGCGCCGTCGATGACCGGCATCAGCTTTTCCTGCACGTCGATGACGACGAGTACCGTGTTGCCGCGATCGAGTCTCATCGCAAGGCTCCTTTCGCGACGAATTGCGCGGGCTATGCCACCCGGTGCAAAGGTTCGGTGCCGCGGAGGAACAGGAGCACGTTCATCGCCGCGATGTGCGCCATCGCGTTGCGCGCTTCTTCGGTGGCCGAGCCGATGTGCGGCACGATGACGACGTTCTGCATCGCCAGCAGCCGCGGATTCACCGCCGGCTCGTGCTCGTACACGTCGAGCGCGGCGCCGCGCAGCTGCCCTCGCTCGAGCGCGTCGCAGAGCGCGTCTTCATCGACCAGCGCACCGCGCGAGGTGTTGACGAGATAGGCGCCGCGCTTCATCTTCGCGAGCGCTGCGGCGTCGATGAGGTGATGCGTTTCGCGCGAGAGCGGCGCATGCAGCGAGACGATGTCGCTCGTGGCGAGCAGTTCGTCGAGCGCCTCACCGCGCCGCACTCCGGCGACGTCCATTCCGAACGCACGGGCGCGCGCCGCGACCGCGCTGCCGATGCGGCCCATGCCGACGATGCCGAGCCGCTTTCCCTGCAGCGAAGCGCCGAGAAGCGCGAGCGGTTCCCATTCGCAGCGGCCCTGCGCGCGGAGGAGTGCGTCCGCTTCGACGATGCGGCGCGTGACGGCGAGCAGCAGGGCCATCGTCAGATCCGCCGTCGCCTCGGTGAGCACGCCCGGCGTGTTCGTGACCGTCACGCCGAGCTCGCGCGCGGCGTCGATGTCGATGTTGTTGTAGCCGACCGCAAAGTTCGAAACGATCCGCAGGTTCGGGTTCGCCTCGAGTACGCGGCGGGTGATCGGATCCTGCAGCAAGACGATCGCCGCATCGGCTTCCGCGAGCAGCGTGATCAGATCGTCTTCCGTCCGTCCATGCTCCGTCGGATGCGCGACGACGTCCGCGTGCGGCGCGAGCAGCTCGGTTGCGATCGCGGGAAAGTCGGCGGTGAGAACGACCGTGTAGCGCATCAGGGTTTGCGCGACAGCATCCAGCCGAGGAGGAACAGAAACCCGCCGACGGCCAGGAGTTTCACCTCCGTCCGCACTTCGCCGTGAATGAGCCCATACGAAAGGCCGATCGGCAGGATGATCATCCCGGCGACCTGCAGCAGGCGGCCGATCAAAACGCTCATTTCTGCTTTGCGACGATCGTCAGGAGATCGTCTTCGAAAAGGCTGGACGGACGCTCGACGATGCGTCCGAGCTCCTGGCCGTCGCGGTAGTAGATGAAGGTGGCGATCTTGTCGACCGACTTCCCTTCGAGCAGCGCGGCAGGCTGCTGTTTCGAGCGGTCGACGGCGATGAAGGTCGCCGGCAGATCGACGCCGAACTGCGATTTGAGGTCGTCGCTGATGCGGAGGAACTTCGGCACCTCGCGCTGGCTGTCGTCGCACCAGGTGCCCATGTACACCTCGAGCCGGTCGCCGGCGCGCACGTACGACTTCATCATCTCGAGCACGGTCAGGTCGGGTTTGTATTCGGAGCTGCGCTCGCCGTACGACGGCACCGTCGCCACGATCTGTTCGCGCGTGAGCGCGCCGATCACGAGCGGCAGCGTGACGTTGGGGACGGCGCTGAGCTGGTCAGCGCCTCCCGGCGGGCGTTCGTCGATGGTGATCGTCGTGACTTTGTCGCCGCGCTCGGTCTGATCGACGACGCTCGACATGCCGTCGGCCACGCGCGCGAAGATCGTGTAGCCGCCGTCGAGATGCGGCTGCTGCGAATGCGTGATGAAGAACTGCGAGCCGCCGGTGTCGGGGCCGGAGAGCGCCATGCCGACCGCGCCGCGCGTGTACTTTTGCAGATTGATCTCGTCGCGGATCGCGTAGCCGGGGCCGCCGTTCATGTCGTTGCGCGGATCGCCGCCCTGAATCACGAAGTTCGGCACGACGCGCATGAACGAGGTGTTGTCGAAGAACTTCTTCTGGGCGAGCTGCGCGAAGTTCCACGCCGTCATCGGCGCTTCCTGCGGCAGCAGGATCAGTTCGATCTTGCCCCGCGTCATGTGGATGGTCGCGGTGTGCGGCTGGCGCGACCAGCGCACGATCGACTCGTACTCGGCCTGCGTGCGATTCACCGGCAGCGGCGTGTACTGCGGCCGGCGCGCGCTGAGTTTCTCGACGATGAGGTCGGCGGCGGTGCGACGCACGATCGGATCGGGATCGGAGAGCAGTCCGCGCAGAAACGCGGGGCGCTGCGGACGATAGCGATCCGCCAGCGCGGCGATCGCGGCGAGGCGCGCGTCGTTCATCGGCGCGTTCCGCTCGCGCCGCTCCGCTTCTTCGAGCGTGGTTGCCCACACCTGCGTGTCTTCGAACTTGCTCTTGCCGTAACGTTCGATCGCGCTGGCGCGCACGATGACGTCGGGATCGTTCATCAACGTGCGGACCTTTTCGATCTCCGCGTCGATGAGGTCATCGGGGATCTGCGAGGCGACGTTGGCGCGAACGAGCGCGCTCTCGTGCTTCAGATACATGTCTCGGAAAAACGGCCCGCGGCCGTAGCCTTCCATCACCCGGATGATCTGCCACGGGTCGGTCGGGTACTTGCTGTTGAACGCGTTCGCGCTGAGGTGACGCATGACCGCGCGCGTGGCGGCCTCGCGCTCGGCCTGCGTGCCGTTCGACATCCGGTCGAGCAGGCGGACGCGCGCGTCCTGGTAATTCTGCGCGGCATAGAAGCCGAGAAAGTCGATGGTCGAAATGCGGACGCCGGGATCGGCATCCTCAAGTGCGGCGAAGACGCGCGGCAGGTCGGCGGCGCGCCCCGCGGCGGCGGCAGGCGTTTTCTCGAACACGCGTCCGAGCGCGACCGCGGCGTTCGTGCGGACCCACGGGTGAATGTCGCCGAGCGAGGCGACCAGTGCCGGCACCGAGGCGGCATTCGCGATGCGGCCGAGAGCCGCTGCCGCGTAGGCGCGCGTCAGGACGCCCGGATCCGACAACAGCAGCTCGAGCTGTCCTCGCGCGTTCTCATGCGGGCGGCGCGAAAGCGCAAACGCCGCTTCCTGCCGCACCGCGGGGGAGGTCGACGCGAGCGCGGTGGTTGCCGCTTCGAGTGCGCTTTGATTTTCGAACCGGAACAGGAATCGCGTCGCGCGCGCACGCAGCCCCTCGGGCCACTGCGCGTCGGTGAGCCAGAGGTAACGCGTCATCCGCTCGCGCAGAAACTCCGGATTGCTGGCCAGTTTCGACAGCGCTTCGATCGCTTCCGCCGCGACGCTCGCGTCGGCATCGGTCGTGAGCGAGAACAGCGCGTCGGCGGCGAACGGATCGCCGATCTCGCCGAGCGAGAACGCGACCGCTTCGCGCACCGTGCGGTCGGGATCGGCGGCGAGCGCGATCAGCTCCGCGACGCCCGCGCGTCTCTCGGTGGAATCGAGGTCGCCATTCGAGTTCGCATCGACGAACGTGTGCGCACCGATGCGCCCGAGCGCCAGCGCGATTCTGCGGCGGTGCAGCGAATTTTCGTGGCGCACCCACTGAGCCGTGAGGGCCGGGTCGTACTCGCGGCGATCTTCGAGCGCGAGGATGCGCGCCTCTTCGGCCACGGTCATGCCGTACGGACCGGAGCGTTCGCCGGCCGTCGCCGGCGTGGCCGCGTCGGGAGCGGGAGCAGTTTGCGAAGTGGTGCAGGAGATTCCGAGGAACAGCAGGAACGGGGCGAGCTTACGCATGGCGCCGAATGATAACGTTCCCATCAGCATGAACGGGGTCACGATCGAGGTCGAGAGCCTCGCCCGCCGCTACGGCAGCAGGTGGGCACTCGCCGGCGTGACGTTCCGCGTGCCCCCCGCGAGCGTGCTCATGATTGCCGGCCACAACGGCGCTGGGAAATCGACGCTCTTCCGTCTCCTCGCCACCGCCATCCGCCCCGACCGCGGCACAGCGTCCATCGGCGGCTTCGACGTCGTCCGTCAGCGGCAGGACGTCCGGAAGCTCACCGCGCTGCTCGGCCACCAGAGCTATCTCTACGAATCCCTCACCGCCGCGGAAAACCTGCAGGTGGTGGCCGATCATCTGCGCATCGGCCGCGACGGGGTGCCGGGCGCGCTCGAGCAGGTCGGCCTCGCCGCGCGTGCGAACGATGCGGTGTCGACGTTCTCCGCCGGCATGCGCAAGCGGCTCTCGTTCGCACGGATCCTGTTGCAGAATCCGCGCGTCGTCCTGCTCGACGAGCCGTACGGCGCGCTCGATCCCGACGGGTTCGACCTCATCGACCGGGTCATCGGCGAGCTCAAACGCCGCGGCGCCACGATTCTCATGGCCACGCATCAGTGGGAGCGGGGCGCGAGTCTCGCCGACGCGGCGATGGTGCTCGAGCAGGGGAGAGTGGCGTCGTTCGGGCCGATCGCGCAGGCGCCAAGGCGCGTGCAGTGATTGCAGCGTTGAAGAAAGAGCTCCTGCTCCAGTGGCGCACGCGCGCGCAGTTCCTTTCCGTCTTCGTCTTCGGCGCGGCCTCTCTTCTGCTCTTCAGCTTTGCGATCGGGCCGAACGCGGCCGCGCTGCGGACGTTCTCGGCGGGCTTTCTCTGGCTCGGCCTGCTGCTCTCGTCGACGCTCACGCTCGCGGAGAGCTTTCATGCGGAGATGGAGAACCGTGCCCTCGAAGGCCTGCTGCTGCTGCCGTCCGATCCTCGTGCGCTCTACTACGCGAAAGCGATCGCGAACTGGATGCAGCTCGCCATTCTCGGCGTGGCGCTCGTGCCGGTGATGGTCATTCTTTACGACGCCGGCACGACCGACCTTGCGACGCTGCTCCTCGTCATTCTGCTCGGCACCGCCGGCCTCTCCGCGCCCGGAACGCTCTACGCGGCGATGACGGCGCAGCTCAAGGCGAAACAGACTCTCCTCCCTCTGCTGTTGTTCCCGCTGATCGTCCCCGCTCTGCTCGCGTCCGTCAAAGCAACGTCGTACGTGATCCTCGGCGATCCGATGGGGCAGACGAAATCGTGGTTATCGCTGCTGGCCGCCTTCGACCTGATTTACTGGTCGATCTGCGGCATGCTGTACGAGCGCGTAATCGAGGATTGAAGCATGCGAAAAGGATATGGATTCATCGCACTCGGCACGGCCCTCCTGCTGTTCGGGTCGTATCGAGGGCTCTTCGTCGCCCCCGCCGAGCAGTACATGGGCGACGTGCAACGCATCATGTACGTCCACGTCCCGACGGCGTGGAACTGGATGCTTTCGGTGCTCTTCGCGCTCTGGTGCTCGATCGCCTTTCTCGCGCGCAACAACATGAAATGGGACGCGCGGCTCGAGGCGGCGCTCGAAGTCTCGACTCTCCTCGCGTTTCTTCTCTGCTGCCAGGGCTCGATCTGGGCGAAGCCGACCTGGGGCGTCTGGTGGGACTGGGATCCGCGCCTCACCACCACCGCCGTCCTGCTCTTCGCGACGATCGGCATTCTCGCCTTGCGCAGCGCGGTCGAAGAGCCGGTCAAGCGCGCGATCTGGTCGTCGGTCGCGACGATCATCGCCGCGGTCGACCTGCCGATCGTCTACTACTCGGTCAAATGGTGGAACTCGCTGCATCAGCAGCAGTCGACGCCGCAGACCGTCTCCTCGGCCTTTCATCTGCCGCTGCGCGTCAACGCGTTCGGCGTGCTCTTTCTGATGATCGGCTTCATCATGTTGCGCACGCGCATCGCCGCGGCCCGCCTCGAGCGCGAGCTCGCCGGGCCGCCAGTCCGAATCGGAGAAGAAGCAGGAGAGCTCGCATGACCGAAGGCGTCATCAGCGGAGGTTGGGAGTTCGTCTGGGCAGCGTATGGAATCACCGCGGGTGCTTTCCTCGTCTACGGTGTGACGCTTTTCGCGCGCCTGCGTGAAGCGAGGAAGCCATGACCCCGATCCCCCCTTCCGGCTCAGCCACCGAAACCGAGAAGCTGCGGCGCAAAACGCGCCGCTTCATGTTCGCCGCGTTCGCTGTGGCGCTGGTGGCGTTCGGCGTCATCGCCGCGAGCGGCATCAACAACAATCTCGTCTACTACTGGACGCCCGCCGACCTGCGCGCGAACGGAGAGAAGGCCTACGGCGCGAACATCCGCCTCGGCGGCATGGTGGCCAAAGGCTCGATCCGCAAACTCGGCGGCTCCGCGGTCGAGTTCGACGTCAAAGACGCGACGCACGTCGTGCGCGTGAAAACGTCCACCGTCCCGCCGCAGATGTTTCGCGAAAACATCGGCGTGGTGGTGGAAGGGACGATGACGCGCGGCGGCTACTTCGAATCGAGCCGCCTCATGGTCTCGCACAACAACGAATACAAAGCCCCGGAGAAGGGGCACCCGATGGATCGCAAAGAGCTCGAGCGGATGATGAAGTCGGTCGAGCAAGGGAACACATGACCGCCTCGCTGGGACGCATCCTCATCCTAGGCTCGCTGCTGGCCGCGGCGGCCGGCGCGCTGCTCGGCTTTGCCGCGGGACGCTCGCGCTCGCTCGACGGCCTGAAGTGGACGCGGCGCTTCGCCTACCTCTACGCCGCGCTCATCTGCGGCGCGGCGCTGCTGATGGAGTACGCGCTTCTGACGCACGACTTTTCGGTCGGCTACGTCGCGCAGGTCGGCTCACGCTCGGTTCCGACCTGGGTCACGATCGTCAGCCTCTGGTCCTCCCTCGAGGGCTCGATTCTTTTCTGGGGTCTCGTCCTCGGCGCGTACGTCGCGCTCGCAACCTGGTTCACGCGCGGCCGCTACATCGAATACCAGCCCGACGCGATCGCGGTCTGGCTCAGTTGCGCGGCGTTCTTCAGCTTCCTCATCGCCG
>DASVUA010000201.1:0-2785 GCA_036387295.1 Thermoanaerobaculia bacterium
AAACGTCGGCGGGCTAAAGCCCGCCGCTCCACTCCAGACCAAGTGCGCGAACCAAAACTACTTCGCCTGCACTGCCGTCACGTACCGGATCGTGCCTCCCTCGGTGGTCAGGCGGAAGGGATGCACGGTTACTTCGTCGCCGCGCATGACAAGCACGATGCCGCGGCTGATGCCCATGGGACCGGCGGCGAAGTAGCGGACTCCGACGTGATACTTGCCGGGTTGTGTTTTCGAGGTGCGCACGACTTCCGGGCCGAGGCCCTGGGTGATGTCTTCGTAGAGGCGCAGCCCTGATTTGGTCGTGACGTTGAGGTACGAGCACTCCTCGCCCGCCGGATCGACGACGTGCAGGTCGACATCGTTTGCGTCGGTTTCCCACACCAGCGTGACGCGCAACGCGTCGGTGCGAGCGAGATCGACGTCGTACTCGCGCGCGCGTTCGGCGATTTCTGCGCCGCGCGACGGATCGGCTTTCCGCCACGCGCGATAGACGTATCCGAGCTCCTCGCGAATCACGCGCTGCACGTCGCGATACCACTCAGGGAAGCGCTGTTTCGTCGCCGATTCGAGCACGCGCGCCGCTTCTTCATGCCGGCCGCTCTGCCACAACAGCAACGCGAGATGCCGGTATCCGTTCGCACGATCCGGACGCGCTTCGAGCGCCTTCCGCAGCGGAGCCTCGGCCAGCTCCGCACGCTTCGCGCGCAACAGCAGCAAGCCGGCGCGCTGCAGCAATTCGGTCTTTGCAGGACCGAGCTCGATGAGCGACGCATACGCGCGTACCGCTTCTGCGTCATCGCGCGCCGCCATGCCGAGGAGCTCGTACACCTGCGGATTCTCGGGATCGAACGGCTGCCAGCGAAGCGCGAGCGCGCGTAGCGCAGGCCAATCCTCCAGCGCGGCCAGAGTCTCACCGAGCTGGTTGTACAGCTCGCGGTCGGTCGGATGATCGCGCAGCTCGCGTTCGAGCTCCGCGACGCGCGTGCGCGCCGGCTTCGTCACGCGCGTCCACGATTCGGCCGCCTTCGCCGGCCGTGCGCGGCGCGACTGTCCGCGCGGAGCTTCCTCGGCGAGATCGCCCGCGATCATCGGCGCCTCGGCTGTGACGCTCATGACCTCACCCACCGCGGCTTGAGGTGGGGGCGGTGGCGCAGGAGGGGCCTGGACGACTGCATTGCCTTCGTCGACCGCGGTGCGATCTTCGAGTCCGATCTCGAACGGCGCCGGCAAGCCTCCGGTGCCGACGAACTGCGACCGGTCGATGCGCGTGATGCCGCCGGCGTCGATGGTCAGAATGTCGGCGAGTGCGGTGCGCGCGAGGCCGAAGCGCTGGTACTCGAATTCGTTTTCGAGCACGAGCATCGTCGTGCGCGGGATGACGACGCGGCGCTCGACGCTGATCTTCACCTGTTCGGCCGCGAGCGCGCGGCGAACCGCGTCCGACGGCTCCGCGGCTTCGCGCTCGGCGAGGTATTGCAGGTAGGCGCGATACGCCTCGCGCTCGAGGAGCGGCGCGAAGGCGGAGTCGATCCGCTGAATCACGGCGTTGGGTGCGAGGCGGACCTCCTGGCCCGCGCGTACTTTGCCGAGTACGAGCACTTCATCGCCCGCCGCGACGTCGCTGACGCGCGTCGGGTAAACCCATTCGGCGCCGCCATCGGCCACGTCGACATTGCCGCCGAGAGGACGTTGCAGCTCGCGCACGTCGATGGTCGCGGTGAACGGCACGCGCACGACGCGGCCGCGCCCGTTCGTGAGCGCGCGTGCGACCGGCGCGTCTTCGCGGCTCCCGAGAATCACGGCGTGAACGCGCGCATTTTTCGGAAGTGCGCTCGCCGCCGACTGGATCTCGTTCGCGCTCGTCGCGCCGAGGGTTGGGACGAGATCGCTGATCACCACCGCGGTACGGTTTCCCGCGCGCGACGCAAGGTCGCGCAGCATCGCGGCGACGTCGGTGCCGCCGAGGAAAAGGCGCGTGCGCAATCGGTCCCCGATCGTGGCGGCCACTTCACGCGCGTTCCCTTTCGCGAGTGGTGCGAGATCGTTGTCGAACGCGATCAGCTCCACGTTGTCCGAGGGCGGCAGCGCGTTCAACAGCGCTTCAATCGCGCGGATGCGCGGCGTCGCTCCTTCCGCCGCCGAGGCTGAGGTGTCGATGTAGAACAGCCAGTTGCCGGATGCTGCCTGCGTCGTCGCCGCCGGAACGTTCGGGTGCAGAGAGGCGAGGTAGAAGTCGCCGGCGCGCAACACGCGCGGGCTCGTGTCCGTCGCGCGCCAGGTCATCACCACATCGCGATCCGGCGTCCAGTTCCGCTCGTCGAGCGTCGTCACATCGGCAGTGCTCGTCGTCAGCTCACCGCTCTTGCGCTCCCCCGGCAGCGCGGAGGTGACGGCGCGGAAAGACAACTTGTTGACCTTCGGCAGACCGCGAAGCGGCAGCGTATACGTTCGCACACCGTTGCGCATCGGAAGAAGCTGCGTGTAAGAAAGGATGAGCCGCACCGTCGCGCGCCGCTCAATCGGGAAAATGCGCGCGGAAAAGCGGTTCCCCTGATCCTGTTCGAGCAGCGCCGGATCGCGCATCCGGTGGAGGAACTGCTCGTAGACCTGATTCGCGCGGAGCCGCTCCACCACCTCCCCTTCCATCAAATAGCCGTTCACGTCCTTCGCGAAACGGCTGATCGCCGCGTCGGCAGGAAGCGTCGCGGTGAAGCGTCCTTCGATGCGCAGGTCGCGCGGATTGCGGAAGCGGAGCTCGAGCTCGGTCAGCGACAGCATTCCGTGT
>DASVUA010000202.1:0-3764 GCA_036387295.1 Thermoanaerobaculia bacterium
CGCACTGTTACTTCCGAGCCAGTGACTGTCGTCACTGATCGCGACCGACCATACATCGTCGGCATGGAACGAAAGAGCCTGCGCCAGTGCACCGTCGGCAAGTCGCCAGATACGGATCGTCGGACTGGAACGGCTGCGGAAACGGTTCCCAGTGAGCTGTTTCCAAAACGTGCCGGCCGCACCGAGCTCGCGGCCACCGCCCACGACCCAATGGCCATCGTCGCTGAACGCGACAGAGTAAACGTGTTGTGATCCGTCCAGCACCCGCGCGACTGCGCCGTCACTGGCGCGCCACAATCGCACTGTGGAGTCATCGCCGCCGCTCGCGATCAGCTTCCCGTCGGGGCTGAATGCAACGGAAACTACAGCCTGCTGATGTCCACGCAGCGTGCGGAGGAGAGCGCCGGTACGGACCTGCCAGACGTTGACGTTTCGATCGAATCCGCCACTGACGAGCAGCTCGCCATCGGGACTGAAGGCAACCGACCACACATTCCGCTCATGGCCGCGCAATTCGCGAAGCATCTCGCCGGATTGAAGGTCCCACAGTCGAACGATCCGATCCTCGCCGGCGCTGGCCACAATGGAGCCGCTGACCGCGACGGACCAGATCGTGCCGCTGTGCCCCTTCATCGTTCGCTGAAGCGCTCCATCCGGCATCCGCCACAAGCGCGCGGCGCCATCGTAGCTCCCTGTCACAAGCCACTTGCCGTCGCCGGAAAAGTCCACCGATGTGACCCCTTCCGGATGCGGCAGCACGCGCAGCAATCGAGCGTCCGGAAGGCTCCAGAGCTTCACGGCCCCTTCCACGCCCGCAGTGGCGAACGAACGACTGTCGGGCGCAAACGCGATCTCACGCAGGATTCCAGCATGGCCGCGGAACCGCCGATGCGGCGAGCTGAAAGACCCTTCAGCCGGCGCACCATGCCGCGATTGGATGAGCAGCACGGCCAGCGCCCCCGCAACGAATAGCCCGACGCCCGAAAGCACCCCTCGACGCACCCGCATGAGCAACGTTATACGCAGCCGGCCAATAACCGTTTCACGCGCACTTCACCGAAACCCGCCCTTCAGTCTGGAGTGCGGCGGCAGAGCCGCCGCTTTCCCTCGCCCGAGGCACGAACGCGCACTAATTCAACGCTCTTATAGAGGTAGGCGACGTCTCCGCGCGCGCGACGGCGCGGAGATACTGGCCCAATCAGCTGCTCTCCAGCTCTTCCACCAGCTTGTGCAGCGCCGTCACGCTATTCCAATTCCTCGCCGTACAAGAAACACCCAGCTTCTTGGGAGCAAAGGCCTCCGCCAATTTGGACCGCCCCATTCCTTCCGGAAAATAGGCGTAAAGCTCACGTCCGCGAAGTTCGATCAACTCGCCGGTCGCCTGCTCCTCCTCGAGAGCCGCAAGCGCCGGTGGCGCAATAGCTCCGCCGAGGAACAACACAACGAGCTTGTTTCCGGCGCGATCGGGCGACGCGAGCGGATTGTTCGCAATGACGTCGCGCATTTCCGCACCGGTTCGCACGATGACGTCGACCGACAGCCCCGCCATTGCAGTCAGCGCACTGCCGATTGCTGCCGCTACACGCTTCGCGGAGCGCTCATTGCCGCGCACGACCACGTTCCCGCTCTGCAGGTATGTACGGACGCTCGTAAACCCCGCCTGCTCACAGACTTTCCGCAGAGTCTCGTTCGTCAGCTTCTGATGCCCGCCTACGTTCACGCCGCGGAGCAATGCAACGAAGGTATGCATCGATCCCCCTCGTACCCTGGACGTTCCCTCGGCGCGCCCGGTCCTCAGGCGCCCTTGTTCTTATCGTCCCAGAGCATCGGCTCCCACAATTCGACCTTGTTGCCGTCCGGGTCCATGATCCAGGCGAACTTCCCGTTTTCGTGCGACTCCGGGCCGCCCACGATCTCGACTCCCGCAGCACGGAGCTGCGCGATCATCTCGACGAGATCGTCCACGCGGTAATTGATCATGAACGTGGAGTTGCTGGGGCTGAACCATCGGCTCTCTTTCGCGGCGACGTGCCAGACCGTGAGCCCCTGATCCTCCGCCTTGTCCTCCGGCCATCTCAGGATCGCGCCGCCGAAGCGCTCCAGAGGCATGCCGAGGTGCGTCTGATACCAGGCGGCTAGCGCCGCGTGGTCGTTGCTGCTCTTGAAAAAAACGCCGCCGATTCCCGTTACTTTCGCCACATCGCCTCCGTCTGCAGGGGCGAGTTTACGACAACGGCAGACGATCGGGCGCGCGGCACTCGAAGGGCCAGGCGGACCTGCCGCCGCGGTGCACGCCGGGAACGAATCGGCTAGCGATTTACCTGCGTGAACTGCAACCAGTTCCCGTTGTTGTCGACGATGATGAACGACGAACTGTTGTCCTGCGGGTTTGCCGTTTCCTGCAACTGGAACTTCACGCCCCGCCCGCGAAACTCCTTCGCCCAGGCGGCGAGATCGTCGACACGAAACGCAATCTTGTTGAATCCCTGCAGAATCGCCGGATTCGAATGATCGGCGACGACGCTGGCCGGTGCGACCGACCCTTTGAGCGCCACCAGCTCGACGCGGAACCCATCCCGCTCCACGATGGCGATGACGAGCCCATAGTCAGGATATTCCGCGCGGCTCTTCTGCTGAAAGCCGAGATTCGTCACATACCATCGGATCGACTCGTCGACATCGGGCACCGATAGCGCGACGAGATACGGCTGCATGCGGGCCGCGGGACGCGGTGGCGGTGCGGGAGCCGTCGCACAGGCGCCAGCGGTGAAGAGAAAGAGCGCGAACACAACGCATTTTCGCGGTGACATGCCGGAAAGGATCTTACCGCCCGACGACGCGCCTTCGATTCCCTTCACACGATTTGTCGCAACATGTCACAAATGAACGCTCCTCTTGTACGACGAGGCTCAATGACTGCCGCGGCGATTCCGCAGCCATCCAATGAGAAGCAGAATGACCCCAGCTAAAAACGCGAGCCGGACCACGTCGAGCAAAATCGCGGCACCACCAGTCACTGCAATGTATTTTCCGATCGCTACCGGCAATACACCGCCGATGAGCATCAAAAGACATCCGATTTGCGGGAGCTTCGATTTCTGCGCATGCTGTGACATGAGCGACGATCGTAACATCGTCTCGCGGGTGAGACACACTGGAGACTCTATGGACACGAGCCGTCTTTGCGCCACCCTCGGCCCGTTGCTGCAGGACCTCGAGCGCGCCCTTGGCGAAATCGAGCGCGCAACCGACAGCGCAGATGAGCAGTTCTGGGCTCGGGTGCTGCCGCGCCTCATGTTCGCCACCGTCGAGGCGACGACGTACGAGCTCAAGCGGCTCGTGCTGGAGGCGTTTGCGGAAGGCCAGCTGTCGCTTTCCGAAGACGAGGTGGCGGTGCTGCGCGATACGGTACCCGACGTCGGAAGTGAAGGTCAGATCACGCAGCGGCCGCGCTTCATTGAGCCGAAACGCTCGCTCCGATTGGTCTTCTCGCTCCTCGTGCGGATGTTCGGTCCCGACGTTGCGCTCCAAACAGACGACCATCGCTTTGCGAGCTTCGCGCGCGCCCTCGGCGTCCGAAACCGCCTGACGCATCCAAAAGGCCCGACAGACGTCATCATCGCGAGACAGGAGATTGCCGACATGCTGCTGGCGTTCATGTGGTTTCAGGAATCGCTGTCGGTTTTATTGTGCAAGTGCGATCCGACACTGGAAGACCTCGACCTCGACGACGATTAGGCTCGCTCGGCGCAGGACCTGAAAAC
>DASVUA010000203.1:0-1724 GCA_036387295.1 Thermoanaerobaculia bacterium
TCGCGGCTCAGGATGACAGATGCGACCATCCTCGAGTCGGGCCTCCGTTTTCACGTCAATCCGGCGGAAGGGCAGAAGACCGGCTTCTTTCTCGATCAGCGCGAAAACAGGCGCCTCACGCGCGCGCTTGCACCGGGCAAACGGGTCCTGAACCTCTTCTCGTACAGCGGGGCGTTCGGTGTCTATGCGAGCGCCGGCGGCGCGGCGTCGGTGACGAACGTCGACATCTCCGCGCCGGCCATCGAGCATGCGCGCCGCAATCACGAACTGAACGGAACCGCCGCCGAGCTCACGGTGGCCGATGCGTTTCAATACGTGCGTCAGCGCCATCACGACCGCTGCGACCTGCTCATCTGCGACCCGCCGGCGTTCGCGAAGAGCCGCAACGAAGTCGAGCGCGCCGCGCGCGGCTACAAAGACGTGAACCTCCACGCGATGCGCATGGTCGAACCGGGCGGCTCGATGATGACCTTCTCCTGCTCCGGCCATATGCCGGTCGACCTCTTCCAGAAAGTCATCTTCGCCGCCGCGCTCGACGCCGGCCGCCGCATCTCCTTCGTCCGCCGCCTCACCGCCGGTCCCGATCATCCGGTCTCGATCTTCTGTCCGGAAGGGGAGTATCTGAAGGGTTTTTTGTTGGAAGTGCATTGAGGTGGGGAGTTGCCGCGTGGCCGGGGGAGTTGCGTTACCCGTTACCAGTTGCCCGTTGCCCGGGCTTTTTTGGCTGGCGGGCCATGAGTCGCGTGCCGCCCAGGCGATAACGCCCGGGCAACGGGCAACGGGCAACGGACAACGGGCAACGGGTCACAGACCACTGACAACTGCCCAACACCCCCACCACCAACCCGTCTTAAAATGCCTCCCTTATGACCGCCACGCCGCTTGCCGCACGTGCTGCCCGCGAAATTACGGTGTCGTATCTGGGGGAGTTGCTCTTCAACGCCGGGTTCATCGACGAACGTCAGCGGACGGACGTCGAGGCGGCGGACCGGCAGTTCCGGCTGCAGACGCGGACGACGGCGACGAAGCTGCGCGCCGATGAAGATGCGAGCCCGTTCAAGGCGCTCGTGGCGATGAATCTCACCGATGCCAGCGGCAGCGGCACGCGCATCGACGACTTTCTGCTGGCGCGCCTCATCGCCGAAGACGCGCATCTGCCGTTCTTCAAAATCGACCCGCTGCGGCTCGACGTGCAGATGGTCGAGTCGCGCATCTCCCGCCCCTTTGCGCGCAAGCACAAGATGGTTCCGGTGGCGATCAAGGATGGCAAGCTCGTCGTCGCGGTGGTGAATCCGTTCGATCGCGTGGCCATCGATTCGTATCGCCCGATGGCGAAGGCGGAGATCGACCTCGTGGTGGCCGCCGAGAGCGACATCATGGGGGTGATCAACGAGCAGTACGGCTTCCGCGCGTCGGTTACCAAGGCCGAGCGCGATCTTTCCAAGGGGGCGATCGATCTCGGCAATCTCGAGCAGTACATCAAGCTGAAGTCCGGCTCGGAGATCGAGACCAGCGACGCGCACATCGTCAACGCGGTCGACTTTCTGCTGCAGCACGCGTACGACTCGCGCGCGTCCGACATTCACATCGAGCCGAAGCGCGAGCACGCGAACATCCGCTTCCGCATCGACGGCGTGCTGCACGAGATTCAGCGCGTGCCGAAGCTCGTGAATCTCGCCATCACTTCGCGTCTCAAGACGATGTGCCGCATGGACATCGCCGAA
>DASVUA010000204.1:0-1914 GCA_036387295.1 Thermoanaerobaculia bacterium
AGACCGACGAAGGTCCGCGCATCCCCGCCCGTGCCGTCATCATCGCCACCGGCGCGCGCTACCGCAAACCGCCCCTCGAGAACCTCGGCAGCTTCGAAGGCGCCGGCGTCTACTACGCCGCGACGCAGATGGAAGCGCAGCTCTGCAATCGCGAAGAAGTCATCGTCATCGGCGGCGGCAACTCGGCCGGCCAGGCTGCCGTCTTTCTCGCGCAGAGCGTCAAGCGCGTCCACCTGCTCGTGCGCGGCGCCGGCCTCGCCGAAACCATGTCGCGCTATCTCAGCCGGCGCATCGAAGACAATCCCGCCATCGTCCTTCGTCCGCACACGGAGCTCGAGCGCATCGAAGGCGACGGCCACCTCGAGCGAGTGCAATGGCGCAACAAGCAGACGGGTGCCGTCGAGACGCACGACATCCGCCACGTCTTTCTCATGACCGGCGCGACGCCGAACACCGCCTGGCTCGGCCGCTGTATCGCGCTCGACGAAAAAGGATTCATCAAGACCGGCCCCGATCTCACCCCGGAAGATCTCGTGAACGCTGAGTGGCCGCTGCCGCGCGCGCCGTATCTCCTCGAAACGAGCCGCCCCGGAGTCTTCGCGGTCGGCGACGTCCGGAGCGGCAACATCAAACGGGTCGCGTCAGCGGTAGGAGAAGGCTCGATCGCCGTCGCGTTCGTGCATCGGGTGCTGCAGGAGTAGACGCGGCTCCAAAGTTGGGCGTTGTGCGAAAACGAACGATCGTGCTATTTTCCTTGCATGGTCAAGCAATCGCCCGCACTCACTCTCACCCGTGGCGCGATGGGACTCCTCGCCCGCACCGCTCCCGAGCTTGCGTCGCGTGTCGCGGCGGACCTCTTCATGACGCCGCGCCGCTTCGACACGCCGGCACGAGAGCAGACGGCGCTGACCGATGCGACGCCGTTCGAAGTGCGGCTCGGGACGGCGACGCGAATTCAGGCGTGGCGCTGGGGACGCGGGCCGCTGGTGCTGCTGGTGCACGGGTGGGAAGGGCGCGGTTCGCAGCTCGCGCCGTTCGTGCGGCCGCTGGTCGAGACGGGCCATACGGTCGTGGCATTCGACGCACCGGGACACGGCGCGTCGAGCGGCAAGCGCTCCTCGCTGCCGCACTTCGCGTTCGCGGTGCGCGGGATTGCGGAGTCGCTCGGCAAACCGAAGGCGGTGCTCGCGCACTCGCTCGGATGCGCGGCCGCGACGCTCGCGTTACGCGACGGCCTGGCGACGCAGCGCGTGGTTTTCATCGCGCCGCCACTGAATCCCTCCGATTTCATCTCCCGCTTCGGCGAGATCCTCGGCATCAACGACACGGTGCTCGGCCGGATGAAAGACCGCCTCGAAGAACGCTTCCTCCGCAAGTGGAGCGACTACTCGCTCGAAGCCACCGCACGCGAGATGACCGCGCCGCTTCTGGTCATTCACGATCGCGACGACAACGAAACCCGCCACGCCGAAGGCGCCGCCCTCGCCGCCGCCTGGAACGGCGCAAAAATGATCTCCACCTCCGGCCTCGGCCACCGCCGCATCCTCCGCGACGAAACCGTGATCGAGGCAGCCGTGCAATTCATCACCGCGAATTGAGCGGAACGCACGCGCATCTTAGGTGGAGCGGCGGGCTCTTAGCCCGCCGAGCATGATCCGGCGGGCTAAGAGCCCGCCGCTCCACTGAACTAACGCGCTCCCACAGAGAGGATTGAATTCGAACGCCTTCTCTGCAGCTCATCTACCCGCGTTGTTCCGCACGCTCATTGAGGTGGAGCGGCGGGCTCTTAGCCCGCCGACGATGATCTATGTTCGGCGGGATAAAGCCCGCCGCTCCACTGAACAAACGCGCTTCGACGGAGAGGATGACTTCGCGAGCGGAGCAAACGTCTTCTCTGACAGCGCATCAGACGCG
>DASVUA010000205.1:0-10369 GCA_036387295.1 Thermoanaerobaculia bacterium
CGCGCAGACGCACGGTGATGGTCGCCGAACCGGCAGTGCCTGTTGGACGGTAGGTCAGCGTGCCTGCGGAATCGATCGAGGGCGCCACCGCGAACAGAGAGGGGTTGGTGTTGCCTGTGATCTCGAACGTCAGCCCCTGTCCTGTTTCGAACGGTCCCTGGCTGATGTTCGTGGCCCATGGCGAGACGGTCTGGGGGGTGTTCGTTCCGACCGGCACGACCACGTGAGAGGGGGTGAATGACGGCGGGTCGTTCACCGGCGTGACGACGATGTTGAACGTCGTCACGGCGGGCGAAGCGGGATAACGATTGACGCCGCCGTTCGTCGTGCCGCCATTGTCGGTGAGGAAGACCGCCACCGTCGTCGTGCCGAAGCGGTTGGCCGCAGGCCTGAAGCCGAGCACGCCGGCCGCGCTGATCGTCACCGGGACCGTGGTGGCGGTGCAGTTGATGCCGTCTTCGTCGCCGTTGACGGGGTCGTAGATGCAGTTGACGGTGCCGTTCATCAGCAACGTGGAGCTGTCCGGCGCGGCGGTGAAGGTGAGCGTCTGCGATGATTCGTCGGTTGCGGTCGTCGGCCCCTTGCGGATGGTCGTGGCCCACGCCGCGCTGTAAGCCGCCGAGTCTTCAACGACCGTGATCGTCGGCGCTCCAGGCGTGAAGAACGGTGCGTCGTTGACCGCGCCGACGTTGATGGTGACCGTGACGGTGGTCGACTGCAGGCCGCCTGCATCCTGCAGTTTGTAGGTGAACGTCACCGGACCGACGTAATCGGCCGGCGGGAGGTAGCGGAAGCTGCCGTCGTCGAGGAGGGCGTCGTCGCCCGCGGGGATCGTGGTCGTGAACGAGCCGACCGAAGGCCCGCTCACACGAATGACTTTGGTGATGTTGTTTTCAGCGTCAGTGTCGTTTGCGCGAAGGCCGGGTGCGGTGACGACGAGCTCCGTGTCTTCCGTCGCCGCGATCGTCTCGGGCACCGCGACCGGCGCCGAGTTGAACGAGATCGTGACCACCGCGGTCGCCGTGCCGACTCCGTCGCTCACTCTGTAGGTGAACGTGTCGCTGATGACGGCAGTGAAGTCGGTGCGGGTGTACACGAACGAGCCGTTCGCGTTGAGCGTGACCGTGCCGCGCACGGGCGCGACGACAGGCGTCGGATTGACGGTGAGGGGGGACGGACCGTCGACGTCGCTGTCGTTCGCGAGCAGTCCGACCGCGGCGGCGACCGTCAGGTTCGAGCCGCTGGAAAGACGATACGCCGCCACGTTTGCCGCCATCGGATCGTTCACCGCGACCGGGAGGTCGTTGACCGACGTGACGGTGACGGTGACGGTGCCGGTGGAGGTTTTCGCATCCGCCGCGCCGTTCGTGGTGCCGTTGTCGGTGATGGTGTAGCTGAACGTTGCGGTGCCGTTGAAATTGAGCGTCGGTGTGAAGGTGATGTTGCCGCTGTTGAGCGCAACGGTGCCGTTCGTCGGGCTCGCGACGGCGGTGACCGTCAGCGTCTGCGCCGATTCATTGCTCGCACCTTTGTTGTCGTTGACGAGAAGATCGGTCGCGGCGAAAACGAGCGGCGTGTCTTCCGGTGTCGTTTTCGCGTCGCCAACCGCGGTCGGCGCGTCGTTGACTTCGCTCACGGTGACGGTGACGGTTCCGGTGTCGCTCTTCGGATCGGCAGCACCGCTCGTCGTGCCGTCGTCGGTGACGGTGTAGTCGAACGTTGCGTTGCCGTTGAAGTTGAGCGACGGCGTGAAGGTGATGTTGCCGCTGTTGAGAGCGACGCTGCCGTTCACCGCGTTGCTGACGGCCGTGACGGTGAGCGTCTGCGAGCCTTCGTCCGCGGCCCCCTTCGTGTCATTGCCAAGGAGTGTCGCGGCGCTGATGACGACCGCGTTGTCCTCGGAAGTCGAAGCGCTGTCGTCGACCGCCACCGGCGCGTCGTTGACTTCGCTCACCGTGACGGTGACGGTCGCGCTGGCGGTCTTCGGATCGGAAGCGCCGTTGGTCGTGCCGTCGTCCGTCATCGTGTAGTCGAACGTCAGCGTGCCGTTGAAATCTGGATCCGGCGTCACCGTGATCGTGCCGCTGAGCAGCGTGACCGTGCCGGAGCTGATGTTGCTGACCGACGTGACGGTGAGCGTCTGCGACGCCTCGTTCGCTCCCTTCGTGTCGTTCGCGACGAGGTCGCTCGCCGCGAACGAAAGCGTGCCGTTCTCCGCGACGCTCTTCGTGTCGCCGTTCGCCGCCGGTGTGTCGTTGATCTCGGTGACGGTGATCGTCACCGTGCCGCTGGCGGTCTTCGCATCCGACGCGCCGTTCGACGTGCCGTCGTCCGTGATGCTGTAGTCGAACGAAGCCGTTCCGTAAAAGTCAGCGTCCGGCGTGAACGTGATGTTGCCGCTGTTGAGCGCGACCGTGCCGTTGGTCGGATTGGAGACGGCGGTGACGCTGAGCGTCTGGCCGCTTTCGTTCGTCGCCCCCTTGTCGTCGTTGGCGAGAAGGTCGGTGGCCGCGAACGTGAGCGGCGCATCTTCCGGCGTGCTCTTCGTGTCGGCATTCGCGACCGGCGCGTCGTTGATCTCCGCAACCGTCACGGTGACGGTGCCGCTGTCGCTCTTCGCGTCGGCCGTACCGTTCGTGGTGCCGTTGTCGGTGACGGTGTAATCGAACGTCGCGGTGCCGTTGAAGCCGGCCGCCGGCGTGAAGGTGATGGTGCCGCTGTTCAGCGCGACCGTGCCGTTCGTCGCGTTGCTGACCGCGGTGACGGTGAGCGTCTGCGCGCTTTCGTTCGCCCCCTGCGCATCGTTGGCGGTGAGATCGGCGGCGGCAAACGTCAGCACGCCGTCTTCGTCGATCGACTTGGAATCGTCGGTCGCAACCGGCGCCGCGTTCACTTCCGACACGGTGACGGTGACGGTTGCGGTCGACGTCAGCGGATCGGCAGCGCCGTTCGTGGTGCCGTCGTCGGTGATGGTGTAATCGAACGAAGCGGTGCCGTTAAAGTCCGCGTCTGGCGTGAACGTGATCGTGCCCGTCGTCAGATCTACCGTGCCGTTTGACGGATTCGAGACCGCGGTGACGGTGAGCGTCTGCGACGCTTCGTTCGCACCTTTCGTGTCGTTCGTCAGGAGGTCGCTCGCGACGAACGCAAGCACGGCGTTCTCCGCCGTGCTCTTCGTGTCGTTCGCGGCCGACGGCGCGTCGTTCACTTCGGTGACCGTCACGCTGACGGTGGCCGTCGCCGATTTCGGATCGGCCGTGCCGTTCGTCGTCCCGTCGTCGGTGATCGTGTAGTCGAACGTGGCGGTGCCATAAAAGTCGGCGGTGGGCGTGAAGATGACGTCGCTGCCGGAGAGCGAGACGGTGCCGTTGCTGCCGTTCGAAACGGCGGTGATGGTGATCGTCTGCGCTGCTTCGTTCGCACCGTTCGTGTCGTTCGCGAGGAGTGTCGCGGCGCCGATGGTGATCGGCGCGTCTTCGCTCGTCACCTGCGTGTCGGCGGTGGCGACCGGCGTCGCGTTCACTTCGGAGACGGTCACGGTGACGGTCGCGGTGGCGGTCTTCGGATCGGCCGCGCCGCCCGTCGTGCCGTTGTCGGTGATCGTGTATTCGAACGACGCGGTGCCGTTGAAGTCCGCGTCGGGCGTGAAGGTGATCGTGCCGCTGGTCAGGTCGACCGTGCCGTTCGTGGCGTTGCTGACCGCGGTGACCGTGATCGTCTGCGCGCTCTCGAGCGGGCCGGCGTCGTCGTTCGCGACGAGGTCGGTCGCGGCGAAGGTGAGCGTTGCATTCTCCGCGACGCTCTTCGCATCGGCGATCGCGGCCGGGGAGTCGTTCACCTCGCGGACCGTCACGCTGACCGAGCCGGTGGCGGTTTTCGCGTCGGACGCGCCGTTCGTGCTGCCGTCGTCGCTGATCGAGTAATCGAATGACGCGGAGCCGTTGAAATTCGCATCGGGCGCGAACGTCACGACGCCGGCAGCGAGGCTCACCGTGCCGTTCGTCGGATTCGAAACGCCGGTGACGGTGAGCGTCTGCGCGCTTTCGTTCGCCGCCCCTTTCGTGTCGTTGGTGAGGAGATCGGTGGCGGTGAAGACGAGGTTCACGTCTTCGTCCGTGCTCTTGCTGTCCGCAACGGCGCCGGGGACGTCGTTGACTTCGGAGACGGTGATCGTGACGGTGCCGACGTCGGTGCGCGGATCGGCGGCGCCGCCGGTCGTGCCGTCATCGGTGAGCGTGTAGTCGAACGTGACGCTGCCGTTGAAGTCGGCGGCGGGGGTGAAGGTGATCGTGCCGGCGTTGAGCGAAACCGTTCCGCTCGAGGCGTTGCTGACGGCGGTGACGGTGAGCGTCTGCGGGGCTTCGTTTGCACCAGGCGAGTCGTTCGTCGTGAGCTCGGAGGCGGCGAACGTCAGGACGACGTCCTCGGTCGCATTCTTCGCGTCGTCCGTGGCGACCGGCGCTGCATTCGCTTCGCTGATCGTGATCGTGACCGTCGCGGTGGCGGTGAGCGGATCGGCCGCACCGGCGGTCGTGCCGTTGTCGGTGATCGTGTACTCGAACGTCGCGGTGCCGTTGAAGTCGGCGGCCGGGACGAACGTGATGTTGCCGCTGCTCAGCGAGACGGTGCCGTTCGTGGCGTTGTTCACCGCCGTGACGGTGATGCTCTGCGCCGCCTCGTTCGCGCCGGCGTTGTCGTTCGTGACGAGATCGGTGGCGGCGAAGATGAGCGTCGCGTTTTCGGCGCCCGACTTTGCGTCCGCCACTGCTACCGGCGTGTCATTTACTTCCGTGACCGTCACGGTGACGGTGGTGGTCGCGGTCAGCGGGTCGGCCGCGCCGCCGGTGGTGCCGTTGTCGGTGACGGTGTAGTCGAAAGTCGCCACACCGAAAAAATTCGCGTCCGGCGTGAACGTGATGTTGCCCGAGGCGAGCGTGACCACACCGTTCACCGCGTTGGCGACGGCCGTGACGGTGAGCGTCTGCGCCGCTTCGCCCGCGCCCGCCGAGTCGTTCGTGGCGAGATTGCTCGCGGCGAACGTGAGCGGCGCGTCTTCGCTCGTGCTCAGCGCATCCGCATTCGCGGCCGGCGCGTCATTGACGTCCGCCACCGTGACGGTGACGGTTGCGCTGTCGCTCAGCGCGTCAGCGACACCGTTCGTCGTGCCGTTGTCGGTGATCGTGTAGACGAAGGTCGCGACGCCGTTGAAGCCGGCGTCCGGCGTGAACGTGATGTTGCCGGCGTTCGCGCTGACGGTGCCATTCGTCGCGGCGCCGAGGGTGAGGCTCAGCGTCTGCGCTCCCTCGGCAGGACCGGCGTTGTCGTTCGCGAGGAGATCGGCGACCGGGAACGTCAGCGGCGTGTCTTCGCTGGCCGACTTCGCGTCGTCCGCGGCCACCGGCGCTTCGTTCACTTCCGTGATCGTCACCGCGACCGTGCTCGTCGCAGTCATCGCAGGCGTGCCGTTGTCGGTGATCGTGTAGCTGAAGCTCGCGGCCCCGGCGACGTGTGCTGCCGGCGTGAAGGTGATCGTGCCGTTCACCAGCGACACCGTGCCGTTCACCGCATTGCCGACGCTCGTGACGGTGATCGTCTGCGACGGCTCCAGCGCGCCGGCCGAATCGTTCGCGGTGAGGTCGGTCGCCGCAAATGTCAGCGGAGTGTCTTCGGCCGTGATCTTCGCGTCCGCTGCCGCCATCGGCGCGTCGTTCACCTCGGCCACGGTGATCGTGACGGTCGCGTCGGCGGTGAGCGGATCGGCGACGCCGTTGGTCCCGCCGCTGTCGGTGATCGTGTAGGTGAACGTCGCCGTTCCGCTGAACCCCGGCGTCGGGATGAACGTGACGACGCCGCTATTCAGCGACACCACGCCGTTGACCGCGTTCGAAACCGCGGTGATCGCAATCGTCTGCGCCGCCTCGCCCGGACCGGCGTTGTCATTGCCGGTGAGCGTCGCGGCGGCAATGTTCAGCGTCTCGTCTTCATTCGTGGTGAGCGCGTCGGGAGTGGCGACCGGCGCGTCGTTCGCCGTCGTGACGTTGACGGTGACGATCGCCGTCGCGGTCTGCGGATCGGATGCGCCGTTGGTCGTGCCGTCGTCGGTGATGGTGTAGCGGAACGACGCTGTGCCGGCGAAGTTCGGATCGGGGGTGAAGGTGATGTTGCCGCCGTTGGCCGAGACGATGCCATGCTGCGCGTTCGAGGTCGCGACGAACGCGAGCGTCTGCGAGGTCTCGCCGTCGCCCGCGCTGTCGTTTGCCAGCAGGTCGGCGATGGCAAACGTGAGCGGCGTGTCTTCCGCGACGGTCTTCGTGTCGGCATCGGCGAACGGCACGTCGTTCACTTCCGTGATCGTGATGACCGCGATGCCGGAGGTGGCCGCGGCGCCGTCGCGCGTTTCGTACGTGAACGAGTCCGCGAACGTCTCCGAGCCATCGTGCACGTAGGTGAACGAGCCGTCGGCGTTGACGGTGGCGTTGGTGGCGGTGCTGAACGCGGTCAGCGTCGCGTTATCGAGATCGCTGTCGTTGGCGAGAAGACCGGGGGCGGGAACGGTGAGCGTGCCCCCTTCCGCGACGGTGTACGCATCGCTGACGTTCACCGGCGGATCGTTGACCGCGTCGATCTGGATCGTCACGGTCGTGAACGCCGAGGTGAGCGTGCCGTCGGTCGCGGCATACGTGAAGGAATCGGTACCGAAGTAATTTCCCTGCGGCAGGTAGGTGAACGAGCCGTTTGCGTTGAGCGTCAGCGCTCCGTGCGACGGCAGGTTGCCGGCCACGACGGAGAGTGCACTCCCTTCGGCGTCGGTGTCGTTCGCGAGCACGCCGGCGGCGGCGATGGTCAGCGTTGCGTCTTCATCGACGGCGTAGTTGTCGGCATTCGCAACCGGCGCCGCGTTCACCGCGCCGGCGACGATCGTCACCGTGGCGATGTTCGAGAACGACGTGCCGTCGCTGACGCGGTAGGTGAACGAATCGCTCGCCCCGCTGCCGTCGTGTACGTAAATGAATGCGCCACCGGTTCCTGCCGTCAGGACGCCGTGCGTGGGGCCGGCGACGACGGTGGTGGTCCACTGGCTTTGCGACGTGTCCGAATCCAGATCGTTCGTGAATAGTCCGGGGGCGGCGACGTCGAGAGTTCCGCCATTGGCGACGTGGAACACGTCGTCAACGGCGACCGGTGGCGCATTCGTGGTCGAGACGTTGATCGTCACCGATCCGGGTGTCGAGGAGGCGAGGCCGTCAGAGACGGTGTAACTGAAGGTGTCGCTCGGCTCAGTGGAGCCATTGTGGATGTAGGTGAGGGAGCCGTCCGGCGCGAGCGTGAGCGCGCCCTGTGCCGGCGGTGCGGTCACCGAAGCGGTCAGCGGATCGCCGTCGGCGTCGCTGTCGTTCGCGAGCACGCCCGGCGCCGCGATGACGAGCGTTCCGCCTTTCGCGGTCGTGAACGTGTCGTTCTGCGCGACCGGCACGGAGTTCGGCGTGACGTTGATCGTGACGCGAGCCGCATTCGAATCGGCCGCGCCGTCGGACGCTTTGTAATCGAAGCCGTCGCCGCCGAGGACGCCGTTGTTGTTGTAGACGAACGAGCCGTCCGGCGACAGCGTCAGCGTCCCGTGTGCGGCGGGGGCGACGAGCTTCGCCGAGAGATCGTCGCCGTCGGCGTCGGTGTCATTTTCGAGCACGCCCGGCGCGTCGACGACGAGCGACTTGCCCTGCCGTACCGCGTATGCGTCGTTCGCCGCGACCGGCGCTTCGGAGGTGGTGCGCAGATCGAAGCGGAAGAAGAGCTCCGCGGGCGTGCCGTGCACCCAGACGGCGTGCAGTCCGCGCTCGAACAGCGGCTGCAGGCGCGCCCAGTCGGCGATGTTCCCATCCGCGACGAGCGCCTGCGTTCCGTCCGCGGGGCGCGCCGCGCGGCGGCGGCGGGGACGGAGGGCCGGGTAGTAGATCGGCGACCCGTCGGGCATCGTGGTGAACGCGACCGTGCCGCCCGCGGTCTCGAACGAGAAGGCGAGCCGCATCGCCGCGCCGCGCCGCTCCTGCGGCAGATCGGCCAACGCAATCCGCGTCTCCGCCTGCGTCGCCGTCGCCGTGTGTGCGGCCGGCCACGGCCCGCCGATCGAGACCAGCGAGCCGAAGACGCCGCCGGCGCACTCGCGGCGCTGAACGCTCGTCACCAGCGACGTCGTCGCATCGACGGTCGTGACGAGGGCGCGCTCGACACCGCTGATTCCTCCGGCGACGGCGCACCCGGTCTGCGGGTCGGCATCCGTGTCGATCCAGACCGTGGCGACGGTCGTCGCGGCATAAGTCTGACCGGCAAAGAGGGCAAGAAGAAGGACGGACAGGTTCCGCACACGCATCAAATTCACCTCGAACGGTCACGCGTCGCGAAGAGACACACCACGGGCAGTCGTGATGTGAATGGGGGTGGCGCGAGTTGGACCGAAAGCGAGAGTACTGAATAAGTTGCGCGTCAGTGTCCGGCGATCCGGCGTTCCGGATTTCGGCGCCGGAGCTTGGTCCCGCGGGACCGCGCGTTCATCACCGGCGGCCCCGGATTGATCACCGGAACGGGTCGATTCGACCCATTTCAATTTTTTTTGCGTCAGAGCTTCTGGCCCAGGACTTCCTCGAGGCGGCCGCGGTAGGAGGGTCCCATCGGCACGCTCGCGCCCGTCGACAACACGATCGACGGAGTGCCGTCCGCCGACGTGACGAGCTTCCGCACGCGGTCGAGATTCACGATCGCGGAGCGATGCACGCGGATGAACGTCGCTGCGTCGAGCGACTCCTCGATGCTCTGCAACGATTCGCGCAGCAGGTACGACGACTCGCCGGTGTGAAAGCGCGCGTAGTTTCCCTCGGCCGAGATCCAGTCGATGTTCGACGCTTTGACGAACACGATCTCGCCGCGCGTGCGCACCGCGAACCGCTCGCGGCGCGGCACCGTACGCGTCTGCGCCGCCGCACGGCCTCCGGCGATGAACCGGCGCGCGCGCTCGATCGCACGCGACACCCGCTCCTCGTCGAGCGGCTTGACCAGATAGTCCGCCGCGCTCAGCTCGAACGCGTCGACGGCGTACTCCGGATGCGCGGTCGTGAAGATGACGACCGGCCGCGACGCCGGATCGAGCCGGCGGAGCAGCATCAGCCCGTCGTCTTCCGGCATGTGGATATCGAGGAAGAGGAGATCGGGATGAAGCTGATCGACCAGTTCCGCGGCGGCGCGTGCGTTCTCGGCTTCGCCGATCACCGCCACACCATGGTCGACGCCGATGAGCGCACGCAGCCGAGCGCGCGCGAGCGGTTCGTCTTCGACGATCAAGGCGCGCAGGCTCATGCCGCGGTCTCCGACTGCAACGGCATCGTGAGCTCGGTCACGATGCGGCCGTCCTCGCGGCGCCACGTGAGCGTGGCGTCGTTGCCGAACGCCTGCTGCAGACGCGCTCGTGTTTCATCGAGTGCTTCGCTGGGCGGGGTGCGGTGCACGTGGTCATTCTGAACCTCGATGATCAACCTGTCGTTGTCCGTACGGCCGTGGATTTCCAGTCGATGAGGCGAACCGGGGTCGTTTCCGAGAAGTGCCGACTCGATGAGCGCATGCAGCAGCAGCGGCGGAACGCGCGCAGGCAGCAGATCTTCCTCCACATCGACGCGCGTGGTGAACGCGCCGGAAGTCCGCATCTTTTCGAGCTCGAAGTAGCGGTCGATCACGTCCAGCTCGTCGCTCAGCGTGAGGAACGGGCGTTTGCTGAAATGGAGCATGGTTCGAAGGAGATCGCCCAGGTGCACGATCATCTCGTCCGCGACCGCGGCGTCCTTCGTCACCTTGTCCGCGATCGCATCGAGAATCGCGAACATCATGCGCGGCTGCATCGATGCGCGCAAGCGTTGCAGTTCGGCATTCGTCACTGCAGTGCGCAGCGCGAGCGCGTTCCGCTCGCGCGCCGCCGCGGCGCGCTGGGCGAGGATGAGATGCGTGACCCCGGCGATCACCACGACCAGCGTGACGTTCGTGTGGAAGCGCCGGCTGATCGAATACTCGATGAATTCGAGGCTCGGCACGTGCTGGTCGGCGAGCTCGTTGATCACGCCGCCGACCGCGGCGCGCAGCACCGCAATGGCCGGAATGAACGACAGCGTGGCGAGGGCGTTGCGCAGCGCGTACGGCTTCTCGAGCGGCAGCCGTTCGGCGAGCGCGATGATGAACGGCGTGAAGACGGCCCAGGTGAGGCTCGCGGACAGTTGGTACGCGAGCACCTCGATCCACGGCTGCTCGCGGCCCCCTTTCACGACGCGCTGGTAGAACTCGCTCGAGTTGAAGATCGCCACGGCGAACCAGATCGTGAGGATGATCCCCG
>DASVUA010000206.1:0-2243 GCA_036387295.1 Thermoanaerobaculia bacterium
ATGAGGTTCACGTAGCTCTCGCCGACGATCTCGCCGTCTTCCGGCAACCAGACCACGGCCCAGTCGACCTCGTGATCGAGTCCTTTGAAATGGCCGGTGTAGGGCGACTCCGGCAGCAGCGTATTGCCCGCCAGCTCGGACAGCAGATAGTCGGTGAGCCCGTCTTCGAAATACCACTCTTCGCTGTCTGCCGGATCGAGCTCGCTGACGAAGCGCATGCGCAGCTTCGGGGAAAGCACGGCCTTCGCGCGCATGACGTGCTTGAGACGCGGCACGCTGAATTTCGGCGAGTCGAAAAACGATTCGTCTGCCCAGAAGCGCACCGTCGTGCCGGTGTTGCGCTTCCCCACCTGCCCGACGATCTTGAGGTCCTGCTTCTTCTTGCCGTCGCCAAAGACCATCGTGTACTCGTTGCCGTCTCTCCGTACCCACACCTGGAGTTTCTTCGACAACGCATTCACGACCGACACGCCGACGCCGTGCAGACCGCCCGAGTAGCGGTAACTCTTTTCCGAGAACTTCGCTCCGGCATGCAGGCGCGTGAGAATCACTTCGACGCCCGAAACGCCTTCTTTCGCATGCCGGTCCACCGGCATCCCGCGCCCGTTGTCCTGCACGGAAAGCGATCCGTCGTCATGCAGCGTGACGAGAATTTCGTCCGCATACCCCGCGATCGCTTCATCCGCCGCGTTATCGATCACCTCCTGCGCCAGATGATTCGGCCGCTCGGTGATCGTGTACATGCCCGGCCGCTTGCGAACCGGCTCGAGCCCTGTGAGAACTTCAATTGCTGAGGAGTCGTAGTTGGTCATGGGTTGATTCGAAGCCGGCGGATTCTAGCAGGGGGTGGCGCATGCGCGACGCCGTCGCGGAGCGCCTCGGAACAGGCGTCGAACCTGTGGAGCGGCGGGCTCTCAGCCCGCCGACGCTCATCGACAGCCGGCGGGCTGAGAGCCCGCCGCTCCACCAGGACGGCTCTACTTGGCGAGGAGGTTCAACACACCCGCCACCACCGCGCGGACGCCCGTGCGCAGGACGAGGGACGGATCGGACGGTGCGAATTTGCTCGAGTGGAGGCCGGGCTGGGAGCCGTCCGCGAGTTTGGCCGGATCGGCGGCGCCGAGGGCGAGGAGGACGGTCGGAACCTTGCCGTTGGCGCCGAAGAGACCAAAGTCTTCGCTCACCATCGACGGGTCGATGAGCACCACGTTCCCCGCGCCGAGCTCGTTCCCGATCGAGGTCACGAGCCGTTCGGTCAATGCAGGCTCATTGAACGTCGATGAGATCGATTCCGCGGTCAGGTGTTCGTACACCGGCGACCGATCTTCGGTCAGGCCGTTCGAGATCGCGACCCCTTTCGGAATGCGCTGAATCGCTTCCAGCACACGCTCGCGCACCGTCGGGCTCATCGTCCGCACGGTCAGAAAGAGACGCACTTCGTCCGGAATGATGTTGCGCTTCGTACCACCTTCGATGCGGCCGACCGTCACCACGACGGGATCGAGCGGCGAGCGTTCGCGGCTCGCGATCGTCTGCAGCGCCATGATTGTTTCCGCCGCCATCACCACCGGATCTTTCGTCAGGTGCGGCGCCGCGCCGTGACCGCCGACACCGCGCACTGTGATGTTGAGCGAATCCGTTGCGGCCATGATCTGGCCGGGGCGATAGCCCACCTTCCCTGCTTCGAGTGCAGCCCAGTCGTGCAGCGCGATCGCGAAATCAGGCTGCCCGAACTTCTCGTACAACCCGGCAGCGAGCATCCCTTCCGCACCGCGCACGATCTCTTCCGCCGGCTGCCCGATGAGCATCACCGTTCCGCGCCATTGCGGCTTGAGGTCCGCCAGAATCTTCGCGGTGCCGAGCAGCGTCGTCATGTGGACGTCGTGCCCGCAGGCGTGCATCACGCCGCTGTTCTGCGACGCGTACGGCAGCCCCGTCTGCTCCGGCACCGGCAGCGCGTCCATGTCGCTGCGCACCAGCACGGTCGGACCGTCGCCGTTCTTCATGATCGCCACGACGCCGTAGCAGGTGGTGTTCGGCTCGCGATAGCGCCCGAAGCGCTCCGTCACGTCGTATCCGAGCTCGCGCAGACGCGTCGCCACGAACGTGGAGGTCTTCACTTCCTGCGTCGACAGCTCCGGCATCGCGTGCAGCGATTTGTACGTCTCGAGCAGCTTCGGGATCTCGCGCTGGACACGAGCATCGAGTGACTCCGCGGCCGGCTGTGCGAACAGCGCGGGTGC
>DASVUA010000207.1:0-11228 GCA_036387295.1 Thermoanaerobaculia bacterium
GCAAAGTGGCGCCTCCGCCAGAACGTCCCCGGTCCACCCTCTCTCACGGCATTCTGCGCGACGGCCTCGTCTCGATTCACCCGAGTTAACCTCGCACGGTCCGAGAGCCAACGCTCAGCAGCGTCCCACATACTGCGCCGGCGGCTCCGCCAGCCGCAACGTCACTTCGGCAGCAGCGACGGCAGGTCCGCAACCGTGTCGAAAACCGACACCAGCTCCGTTACCTTGCAGCGGAGCGCGACCGAGATGCGGAGAATGGTTGTGAGGCTCGGCACCTTCAACCCGCGCTCCATGTTGCTGATGTAGCCCTCCGTCAGACCGGTGGCGATCGAGAGCTGTTCCTGCGTAACGCCGTGCTTCTGCCGCAACTCTCGCAGGCGGCGTCCAAACACTTCGCCTTCCGGCTGGACGTGTGCCGTCACGCTGAAATCCCCTTGCATTTCGGCGGGAGCGGACTTACACTATAGAACCATCCAGCAAGGAGCGCACACATGCCCGACCAAGACCTCATCAACCGCATCCGAACCATTTTCCTCCACCAGCGCCCGCACGTCACGATCGCCGAGGGTACGGTACTCCTCGGGTGGTCCCGCGGGGAGATGTCGCAGGCGATTGCCGCGGGGGAGGTCGAGGTGACGTCGACGTCGCTCGGCACCTGGCTCTGGCGCGAGGAGTTGATGGCGAAGGCGCTGGAGCTCTGGTCGGCGGAGGTGATCGAGGAGGCGCTTGGGGCCGACGCGGACGGCGTGTTGCCGGAGGCGGTGCGGTTGATCGAGCTGCGTGTGCGGCTGCCGCGCTATCAGGTGGCAATGCTTGCCACTTTCGCGGAGCGCGAGCGCACGACAGTCAGCGACGTGCTGGCTCGAGAGCTGGACGGCGTGGCCAGCGTGCATGCGGACGAGCTCTCCTTCGCCGTAACCGGGTTCGCGGATGCGCTGGCGTGGCCGCAAGGGGACGCCGCTGGCGCGGCGAATTGAGGATCGAGGATCGAGTGAGCTCATCCCCGGTGACGCGCGTCGCGTCGATGAACGTCACGGCTTGGCGAATGTTTCTTTCCACGCGGCCAGTGGTCCCGATGTCGGACGGAAGTTCTTCAGAAACTCGAACGCGAAGATGTTCGTGCCGCCTTTGAGCGCGCGCGCTGCCTCGAGCTGCTTCTTGTACTCCGCTTCCGTCGCGCTGCAGTCGCCGCGAAATGCCTCGGCGATGATCCACGTCTGCCGCGCATGGCGCGCGACGGCTGTGTAGTAGTCCGGCAGCTTTCTGGCAGCCCACGTTCCGTGCTCGCCGACGCTGTCCTGGAACAGGACGATGTCGTACTCCTTGATGGTTGTTTTGATCTTCTTCGCGAACGCTTTCGGGGAAAGCTTTCCGTCCCCGACGTCGGGATTGAAGTAGACCGACATGGCGATGGGCCGGCTGCTCTTTTTTGCGATCTCCATCAGCTTTCCGGTGTGCTCGACGGCCTTCTTGTCGTTGCCGACTTCGAGCGCCATGTACCAACCCTGGAAGTGCTTCGCGTTGAGGACCTTCGGGGCAAGGAGCTTCGTCAGGAGCTCGATCGAGTCGTCGACGTACATCGGCACCGCTGCGCCGTTCGTATCCCAGGTCTCGTGGTACCGGAGGCCGAGGTAGTAGTCCATCCCCGCGATCTCGGCCGCATTGACGAACGCGTCGGTCTCCTCGTTGTAAAAATAGCCGTCGGTCGTGCAGGTGTACTGCAGGATGGCGGTGTTCATCCCGGCGTCCTGCATTCGTTTGAAGACAGCGGCCCAGTCTTTCGTCTCACCGTCGAAGGCGACGAATGCGCCGCGTTTCTGTGCATCTGCGGGCGCGGTGAGCAACACCATTGCTGCGACGAGCGTGTAGAGCGTGAAGTGCATGGTTGGGTTTAGCTCCGTCTTGTGGCGTATTCACGCGAGGGACAATTCCGCGGCCCGCGCGGTCACTGGACCGGAATCGACTGTGCGTGGTGAAAGTAGTCCTCCGGATCCCAGCGCTGTTTCACCTTCACCAGGTTGCGCGGATTCCTACGAAAGTTGTCGAGGAAATACAGCCGGAGGGCGTGGTCGACGTCACCGCGCTCGTGGCTGCCCAGCACGACGTCGGGATAGTTGTAATAGGCGCCGTCCACCGTGCCGGTGCTGTCGCGGGCGGGGTCGGGCGTGCCGCCGTATGCCGCGTACACCTCGCGATAGAAATCGTTGATCCATTGCTGGTGCGCGGCTGCTTGTGCGTTGTACGGCGGCAGTTCCCCTTTGCCCGGTTGGGAGTCGTTGAGCCAGTAGGTCTGGTACTGCAGCTTCATGATCGAGCTGCGCTGCGGGACGGCGGTGGCATCGGACGGCCGCCTGTTGACCGCCGCGCCGTAACTGTCGACCTGCAGCAACGACTGACTCATGTCCGCCGGGAGAACTCCCGGCGGCGTAATCTGCAGCCATTTGTAGATGGCGTCGATCTGATCGGCCGGGAAGGGCTTTTTCATGTAGGCGGACTTGTATTTACCGAACTGATTCGCGCCGGAACCGTTCAGTGTCTGCAGTGCCTCGAGGTAGGTGACGTGTTGCGCCGAGTCGCCGGGCGGCAGGGTGGTCATGTAGCCCGGGTGGCCGCGAAGCGGCTTCTCGAGCGGCACTGTGGGCACAATCCGTCCGAGGAGCGTCTTGTAGCGTTCGGTGGTCAACTCGGCCCGCTCCCGATGCTCGCGCGCGTCGACGCCGGGGCCTGACACCAGTTGCAGCACCAGGCCGATCTGTCCACTCGAGACGTGATTCAGCTTCAGCAGGCTAAAGTCGGTCTCGGCCATGTTCACCACGACCTCGGCGTACGCCGCCAGCAAATCACCGAACTTGCTGCGGTCAAGGTCCCAGTTCCAGGCCACCACGGCGATCGAGGCGTGATCGGGCGCGTCGGGCAGCTCGGCAAAGTAATAGCGGACGATCACGCCGAAGTTGCCGCAGCCGGCGCCGCACAACGCCCAGAACAGATCCCGCTCGTCGCTGCTCGCGCTGTCGGCAGAGACGTGACGCAATTGCGCGCGTCCGGCGCTCGCGTTCCAGGTGACGATGTCGACCGCGGAGAGGTGATCGACGGTCAGGCCGTGCAGCCGCGACAGCAACCCGTACCCGCCGCCGGTGATGTGACCGCCCGCCCCGACCGAATAGCAACTGCCGGCGGGGAGCGTTTTATTGAAGCCATTGAGCAGCGTGCGATAGACGGTCCAGTTCTCACAGCCCGCGTCGACGAAGAACGCTTTGCGATCGCGATCGAAACCGACCTGGTTCAACGCCGACATGTCGATGACCGCTCTGGTGCTGTCGTTGTAGACGAAGTTCTCGTAACAGTGGCGGCCGGAGGTGATCTTCACGTCCCTGCCGTACGCGGTGATGGCGGTCGTCAAACAATCCGCCACCTGGTCCGCATGAGTGGGGACATAGACCGCCTGCAGGTTGCGCGCGAACCAGCGGCGATCGAATCCCTGACGGTCGCTCAGGACGACGGGGCGGGTTCCAGCAGGTGCGATCGATTGGCTCAAGAGGGTGCCCTCCTTCTGCGTGCGCTCAGAACGGTTGGTGCGTGAATCTGGAGATCTTAGGACCAGCGCAGTCTTTCGGGAAGGATTTCTCTCCCTCCGCCCTGAGCGCTGAAAATTCGCGCAGGCGCGTAAACGCTCCACCCTCCGCACGGCGCTCGTCTTCACCGCCCCCGGCATTCGGATGATCTTTCAGGGGCAGGAGCTCTTCGCTACCGAGCAGTTCCACGACGACCGGCCGCTGCGCTGGTCGCAGGCCAACGGTGAGATCGTGCAGCTCTACCGCGACCTGGCCCCGCCTGCGCCGCAACTGGTTCGGCAACACCCCGCGCCTGCGCGGCCAGGGCCTGCACGTGCTGCCGCCGCACGAGCAGACGAAAGTGATTGCGTTTCATCGCTGGCAGAACGGCGGCGAGGGTGACGAGCGCTTCCGCTCACCCGCGCCGCACCCGCACCTTCGCCTCACCGATGACAACGAAGCAGCCGCGCCACGACTCCACGTCTTCGGTGCGGAACACCGACTCCAGTTTTGCGATGATCGCCCGCAGGCCTTCCTGCTTCAGACGGACCAGGACGAATCCGGCGTGCGTGCCGGGCGTGAATCGTCGTGCGTCGGCGAAGCGGATGTCCTGCGTGACGAGCAAACGCTCCTCGGCGACGGCGAGCGCGCGCACATCGGGATCAGGCTGTCCGGAAAGTGCTTTCGAGTAGACGTGCTCGACGTCGTGGCCGAGGGCGCGGAGAATGCCGATCAGGTCGGTGGGCAGGTTCTCGTCAAGCAGAATCCGCATCAAACCGCGGGACCTCGGAAACCGGCAGATCCTCCTCCGCGGACGCGGCGGCGAAGGCAATGACGGCTTTGAGGTCTTCCCTCGTCACTGCCGGGAAATTGCGAAGAATCTCTTCTTCCTCACACCCTTCGGCAAGGCTCGCCAGCAGTGTCCGGAGCGTAACACGCGTGCCGCGGATGACGGGCGCGCCGCCGCAGATATCCGGGTGACGGTGAATGTGGTCGCGGTAGTTCACTTGATCTTTATAGCAACTCTGCGCGCTAAATTGACGTCCATATCAACAGTTCTCAATTAGGGACGTATAAGTGTCTGTGGAGAGTCATCATAGCGCGTGATGATGACCCTCGCCGAGGGCGTGGACGCCGCGATCAAAGCGAGCGGCAAGACTGCCGCCGAGGTGGCGCGTGAAGCCGGAACTTCGCCGGAGAACATCAGCCGCATCCGGAGTGGCGAGAACGCGAATCCGACGTATCAGCTGCTGCTGAAGATTGCGCACGCCACGCACACCACGCTCGGCGCGCTGAACGGCGAATCGATTCGCCTCTCGGACGAGGACGAGACAACGCTGGTCGGCTTCCGCGACTGGATCGATGGAAAGCTTGCGACGAAGGACGCGCTGACCGAGCCGAATGCCACCGTGATCCGTTCGCTCGCGCTCAAGGAGCGTGAAATGCGCATCGCCGATCAGAAGCACGAGAACACTCAGCCACCCGCGAATCCCTTCGGAACCGATGCGAACCTCGTGCTCCGCGCCATCGGCGATTCGATGAACGGCGCGGGGATCCTGGCGGGTGACTGGCTTTACGCCAGCACGCGGCCGCGCGATGCAATGTCAACCGCCCTCGGAAAGATCGTCGCCTGTCGCATCGGCGACGACGTGTTCGTCAAGCGGCTCACTTCGAAGCGCCGGCGGCATTTCCTGCTGAGCGCCCACGCGCGGTATCGCCCCATTGAGATCGATCCGGAAGATCCGAAGTTCACGATTCTCGGCGTCGTGGTCGGCCGAGTCGGGCGAGTTCAATGAACGGTGCATCCCCACTTACCCCCGTCCCCTCTTCTAGCTAACCGCGGTCCCGGCGTGGCGTTCGCTCCCCAGTCGCTCGTGTAGCGGAGCAATCAACGCTGCCGGCCGGGCCGGCCCGTGTACGTACCGGAGGCCCCCGGTCGTTCCCAGGTCGGCCGCGTTCAGGTCCGAAGGGCCGACGGCGTCGTGCCGAGCTCGCGCTTGATGATCTTGCGGAGCGCCGTTCCGTCCTGATAGCCGACCTGCTCCGCGACATCCTCGATCGTCATCGTGCTGCTCTCGATGAGGTGCATCGCCTCCATACGAGCAACCATTCGGCATCGACGCCGTTCGCGAGCGCTTCGCGGATCGTGCAGCCGGCGGTCGCGCGCATGCCGCCGGCGGTCCGAATGGTGCGGCGCGAGCCGATCACGGACCATTGCAATCCGCCGCGGCGCCCGCTCCGCTCGAAGAATCGTTGTGCGCGTCATGAGAATCGGGTTCATCGCATTGGGTGTCATGGGAGCGCCGATGGCGCTCAACCTGGCGCGGGCCGGGACGAAACTCGTCGTCTCCAACCGCACCGCGGTCAAGTGCGCGCCGCTCGAGGCGCTCGGCGCGGAGCGTGTCGAGGACGCGAGCGAGGTCTTTCCGGAAACGAGCGTGGTCATTCTCATGCTCGCGAACGAACGGGCCATCGATTCGGTGCTGCTGCGCGGCAGCGAGAGCTTCGCGGCGCTCGTGCGTGGCGTGGCTCGACAAGAATCCTGAGCGCGTGCGGGAACTGCTCGAGCTGCTGAAAGACGATCCCACGACGCTCGTCCGCCGCAGCGTAGCCAACAACCTCAACGACCTCGGCAAGTGCATCCGCAGCTTCTGACACGCACGTGCGCGACGTGGCTGGATGGCACGTCCGCTTCGAGCCGCCGTGCGTGGCGATCGGCGAACGCGTGTCGATGCAGTTCGTCCTGCGCAGCACTTCGACCAAATCACAAGCGCTGCTCGTCGACGTCGCCGTGCATTTCGTGCAGGCACGCGGCACCTCGGCGAAAGTGTTCAAGCTCGAACGCCTGACCCTCCCACCGCGCGGCAGCATCGAGCTGGCGACCCGCTTCTCACTCGCCGTGCACACGACCCGCGTGCCACGGCCGGGCAGACACGCTGTGGACGTGATCGTGAACGGGAAGGCCCATTCCGCGGCGGCGTTTGAAGTGGTCGAGTAGAAAAAACAAACATTGCTTACCGGTGCGGAGGCGGCGATTTCTCTCGCGGCACCACGCACAACAGGTTGACGGCGACTGCCAATGCGGCCGCGTCTGGCGACCAGACGTTGTCGATGTAGATGATTTTCGGATACGCCGTCCGCGACACGTTTGCATACAGATACGTCGGGAGCTGAGCATTGGCCCGATCGGCCATCTGCCGGATGCTCGTTGGACGCCACCAGCGCGCCAGGAGCCGCGCCCACGCCGCCGGGATCTGGCAGAGCAGACGGTGAAGCGCACATGCGACTGCCTGTGCGGGGCTCTGGGTGAGCGTCCAGGAGAGCAGAAAGTACGCCGCGGCCTGTTGCCGCATCAACTCGATCTGAGCGGTCGCCATCATCTTGAGCGAGCTCGTATCGGAATACGAATTGAAAATGCTCAGGACACTCGATGGATAGATGCCCTTGTTGGCGAATCGAGCAGGGATTGTGACGCCGTCCGGGACCAGGATCACCACGGCTGGCCGCGGCCCGGCCGGCCCGTTGATGAACGATGACAAGGTCAGGTCGGGCAACGTCGTGGTGGCGGCGGCCACTGCATAGAGATGGCGCTGGAGCCCGCCGCCGAATCCCTCGAGGAAATCGGTCCACATGCTCGCGGTGAGCTCCGTGACCGTGCCGTACTGATATGCATGTGAGACATCCAGGATGACGAGCTCTCTGGCGTCGTGCAGGAAGGAATTGACGTCGCTGATCACACTCTCGATCGACTGCCCCAGGCTCCCCTGCACGCCTACAACGGTGCTCGTGTAATGCGCCGTACTGAAGCCGCCGTCCGGGGTTGTCATCGGTCTGATGTCGAAGTAGCGGATTCCGTCGTTCAACTGGCCGAGAATTCCTTTGCTTTGCGTCTGCGTATTGCAGCGGTTCGAGCCGAACGTGCTGCTCCGAATCTCGCTCATACCGGAGTCGTGGGAGCCGGGAATGCAGAGCTGCTTCAGAGGAATCGGCCAGAGATCCTTCTGGTCGTGCATCCACGTTGCCGGATTGAACATGACCAGGCGCTGGTCCAGCTTCTCCAACCTCGCACCAGGGGGAATCGGTTCGGCGGCGTTACAGCGCAGGGTCTTCACCTCGTGTTGACTTACCACTCTCGGCCCTCCGATAAGGGCATCGCGACAGCCGCAGCCGCCGCGATGCCCGATGCTTGGCAACCCTCAGGTCGTCACGCGGCCTGCTCCGCGAACGGAACCGACTCGATCGAATAGTTGTTGGTCCCCATGGCGAGCGAATAGCCATTGAGCTGGCTGTTGCTGCCGATCGTCCCGACATACGTGCCGTCCTGACGCCTCAGGTACGCTGTGTAATTGAGTTGCCAGAGCACGTTGAATGTCGAGGGAGGGACGTTCGCACTGGCGGTGATGGTTTTTACCGTAGAGGCAATCGTCCCGTCCGAGCCACCCCAGGTGTGCGCGTAAGATGCGCTGATCCCGCCGCCGACCTTCCCCCCCGTACCGAGAAAACCGACCTCGGCCTCGGCGCTGACACTGACCGTGACGCCGAGCTGGTTGTCCCAGCTCTCGATCGCTTGCTGCTCGATGCCGGACTGAATCTGCTGCGAGATAGAGCCGCCACTCGTGCCCATTGTGGCGCTCACGACGTTGGTCCACTGCCCCCAGATTTCGATCGTGTAGACGGGATGCGCGATCTGCCAGTCCAACTGCTTGGCCGAATCAGTGATCATGGGGAACAGCACATCCATGCTCGCCACCAGCGTGTTTTCGCTGGCGGGGGCGACGGCGACGTTCGGCGTGAGCTGAGGAGCGCCGCCGGGGCTGGCGATCAACTGGCCTACGCTCGGCAGCACAATGACATTGAGCAGTGACGTCGGAACCGTGTAAGCGGTGCCGGTGAGGAAGCTGCCGGGGTCGAAGGCCCACGAGCCGACCGGTGTCTGGTCACCAGGGCTCGAGCTGGTTGACGGCGACCCGATGGAACCGACGCCATAGCACTGCATGTTGGCCGTAGTCGCACCAGTGCCCTGGTCGTTCCAGATGGCTGTGCCCACGCCCAGCTGGGTCACGAGATCCGCTCGAATACACCAGTAGTGGGACGGGTCCGGCGAGTTGTAATTGTTGTTATTGAAGACAGTCCCCAGCGCGACGTATCCGTCCGGCGGAACGATCTGCCAGCAGGCGCCGTCGCCGCCGGTATTGCCGGTGCCGTGATCATTCCAGACTTGCGTGAAGCCGCTCGGCGGCGCCAACGGCGGCAGGGCGCCCGGTGTACCACTGTTGCCGCGCGTATTGCGGGCGACCAGCATATAAGACTGGCCCGAAGGATCGTTGGTCTGCGGTACACAGAGGGTGCCGAAAGGCTTGAAGCTGTCGTCATCGACCTGCGCATCCCAGAAAGAACCGGCAGCGCTGCCATAATGATCATTACTGGTGTTCCAGACCTCGCTAAAGCTCGAGACAAACTGAAAGTCCATACCACTTGCAGAAAAAATCGGATTGGCCATGTTTCGCTCCATTTCTCATCGTCTACAGGCGATCGAGCACATTGAGTGGCGTGCTTTACGGCGGCGGATTTCCGGCGGTCTCGTGCCGGCGACCAGCCGATGTCATTGCGCGGGTGTTGTTCGACATTTCTCTCTCCTCGATTTCTGACGAGCGTTTCGGCCCGTTCACACCGTAGGTCGGCAGCCGTCGGCAGGTTTTCCAGCTATCAGAGCGTTTTTTTTGCGTCGCCGCGCAAGGCGGCATTGCCGTCATGACGGAGGCACCGATGAGTGTCTGGTTATGGCAAGATGGCGCCGGTTCCACTTCGATGAATGACCGGGATCTCTTCGAGGAGCAGCTCGAGACGATCGAGCGTGCGATCCGGCGTGTGTCCATCGACGCCCGGCTGAGCGGCGCGGACGCGGAGGACTTTGCCTCGTCTGTGAAAGTGGCGATGCTGGATGGCCAGATCCTGCGTCGTTGGGAACGGCGCTCGTCGCTATTGGGCTATCTGACGATCGTGGTGCGGCGAATGCTGGTCGACCAGAAGCGGGCGGAGGGGCGCTGGCTGGTATCGGCGGAAGCGAAGCGGCGCGGCGAGCCGGCCGTGCTGCTCGAACGCCTGTTGCGTCACGAGCAACGGCCGTTCGAAGAGGCCGCTGCCATCGTCCTCGAGCGGCATCCCGCCGCCACCGTGGCGCAGTTGCGCGAGACGGCGGCGGCGCTGCCCGAGCGCGTGCCGCGTCCGCGCCTCGTCGAAATTGGCGAAGATGCGGAGGAGCGCTTCGCCGGCAGCACGTCCGCGGACGAGCGGGTCATGGAGCGCGATCGCGAGACGCGTGCGGTGTTGGCCAGTCGCGCCGTGTCGGATGCAATGGCGTCGATGTCGCGAGAGGATCGCGTGATTCTGCGGATGCGGTTCGCCAAAGGGGCTTCGATCGCCGACATCGCGCGCGCCCTCGGCATCGAACAGCGCCCGCTCTACCGTCGCGTCGAGACGCTGTTGGCGCAGCTCAGACGCGCGCTCGAGGCCTCCGGACTCGACGCGTCGTCTGTCGTCGATCTGATCGGCGGCACTGGCCGCCCGCTCGAGTTCGGGTTGCACAGCGATTCGGGCGCGCACACGGCAGCCGCGGCCGCGCCGCGGAAGGAGGAGAGGACGTGACCGACCCTCGTCATCATGCCGACCCGGAGACGCTGGCCGCATTCGCCGAGGGACGGCTCGCTCGCTCGGAGGCCGCGGAGGTGATGGCACACCTCGATGAATGCGACGCCTGTATGGACGATGCGACGCTAGTGATGAAGGAGTCCTCGTCGGCCGAGGTCTCCGGCCGACTGCCTCGTTCGCGGCGGGCCTATCAGCTCCTGGCCGCGGCGGCGACGCTCGCGGTCGTGCTCACCGGCGTGACGTTCTGGCGTGAGTCCCGTTCGCCGGTCGGCCGGCTGGTGGCGCTCGCGCCCGTCGACGCACGGCCGGTGGAGCCGCGTCTGTCCGGCGGGTTCGCCTGGGCGGAGTACGCGGGCGCCGATCGCGCCGGCGAGATGTCCGCGGACCCGCAGACGATGAAACTGGCGGGTGCCGCGGGCGAGCTGGTCGAGGCGGCGAACCGCGCCGCCGACGACGCGGAGGCGCAGCATGCGGCCGGCGTCGCCATGGTCCTCGTGCAACAGCCGGAGGAAGCAATCGCGCGTCTGCAGAAAGCGGCGGCAGCCTCGAGTGATCCGAAGGCGTGGAGCGACCTCGCGGCAGCGCGGTACGCGGCCGCCTCTCGGCTGGGGCGCGCCTCGCTCTACCCGCTGGCGCTGGCGGATACGGATCGCGCGCTGCGCCTCGAGCCGCGAATGCCCGAGGCGCTCTTCAATCGCGCGCTGATCCTCGAGCGAATCGGCCTGCACGAGGAGGCGCGGCGCGCGTGGGAGCAATACCTGGCCGTGGACGGCGATTCCGCGTGGGCGGCCGAGGCGCGTCAGCGGATCCGGCAATTGCCGCGCGCACCGCAAGGCTCGCGCTTCGAACATGACCGCCCGCTCCTCGAGGCGGCGGCGGAGCGCGCGGAGACGGCGACGGTGCGCGCGCTCGTCGAAGCGCACGGCGATCGCGCCCGCGCCTTCGCCGAGGGCGAATACCTCGGCGCATGGGGGGCGGCCGTGCAAGCGGACGACGATGCCGCGGCGGCACGCTCGCTGACGATGGCGC
>DASVUA010000208.1:0-4071 GCA_036387295.1 Thermoanaerobaculia bacterium
AAGAAGGTGAAGGAAAAAGAAGAGGCCACTGCCGCCAACGCAGCGCAGCCGCAGGAGCCGCCGCATCAGTCGCAACCCGCGCCGCAGCAGCAAGCGACGCAAGCCGCGCCGCTCGCCGAAAACCCCCAAACGCCCAACGCCCAAAGCCCAACGCCCAGCGCCCCCATCCCAACGCCCGATTCACCCCCAACAACGCCCCTCCCCACCACCCAATCGATCAACAAACTCGACCGCTTCAAGCAGGACGCCGGCAAGCGCCGCGCGTTCCAGACGATCGAAGACGCGGAGGAGGAGACGGCGCACGATCAGCTCGAGCTGCTCACGTTCGTCATCGCGAAAGAGCATTACGCGGTCGACATCGAGCACATCGTGGAGATCGTCACGCCGCGCGCCGTGACCCGCATTCCGAACGCCGACCCGTCGGTGGTCGGCATCATGTCGTTGCGCGGCACGATCGTGACGCTCGTGGACGTCCGCAAAAAGCTTCGTCACGCGGCGGCAGGGGAGGCGACGGCCGACACGCGCATCGTCGTGATCGAGTTCCAGCACGAGATCGTCGGCTTCCTGGTCGACCGCGTGCTGCGCGTCGTGAAAACGAGCCGCGCGGCCATCGAGCCGCACCCGGTCGTGCATGCCACGGAGCTCGAGGAATCGATCCGCGGCGTGTTTCGCGCGGGCGGCGCGTTGACGATCCTGCTCGATCTCGACAAACTGCTCGACCACAAGGCGCTCGCGGCCACTACGGCGTGAGCGAGGGGCCACCGGATAAACCATGGATCTGACCTGTAAGAACTGCGGCTCGACATTCCGCGCCGCAATCACCCTGCCTCTCATCGCGGCCGTCCGTCTGGCCTGTCCGAGCTGCCAGTACCAGATGGTGCTGAAGCCGAAGACGCAAAGCGGGATGCATCCCATCCCCGACCTAGAACCGCGCGCCGAGACGCCGCCGCCGGCGCCGGTGCGCCTGCCGCGCCGCCGTCTGGCGGCGATCGCGGACGAGCCGCGTCCGTTCCGCGCGTTTCTCGGCGAACAACTGCAGCGCCTCGGATTCGAGGTGGCGTTCTTCGAGACCGGCGATCCGGTGCTCGAGTTCGTCCGGCGGATGCGTGCCGATCTCGCGATCGTGAACGTCTACCTCAAAGGGAAGCTCGGCGTCGAAGTCACCGAGGAGATCAAAGCGGACAGCGCGCTCGACGCGACTCGCGTCATCCTCATCGGCGCGCTCTTCCGCGCGAATCGCTTCCGCGCCAATCCGACGAATCTCTACGGCGCCGACGAATACATCGAAGAGCAGATCCCGGAAAAAGAGTTTCGCCAGGTGATTCGCAAACTCTTCCCGGAGATCGGGGCGACGAGCGAGATTCCGATCGAGCCGCGCGAGTACGACGAAGCGCGGCGCCTGGCGCGGCTCATCCTCTCCGACATCATCATTTACCACGTCGCGAAAGTGGAGCAGGGCATCCGCGACAACACGTTTTTCGAAGTGCTGAAGAACGAGATCGAGGAAGGGCGCGCGTACTACGAATCGCGTGTGCCGCTGCGCGTCCGGCAGGACAGCGAGATTTTTCTCGAAACGCTGCAGCAGTTCGTCGACATGAAGCGCGAAGAGCTGGCGAGGCTGAAGACGGGGACGCAGTAGTTGAGCAGCCGACCAGCGAACGAGCAATCCATGACCGCAGATCCACATATCGTTGAACAAGCCCGCTCGGCCGATCCCGACGCGCGCCAGAAGGCCGCCTCGCTGGTCGCGCAATCGACCGACGAGCGCAACCTGCCGCTGATGTTCGAGCTCCTCGGCGACAAGGACTGGCGCGTGCGCAAGACGGTCGTCGATGGATTCGTGCGCGACGCGCGGCCCGACATCATCGAAGGCCTCATCGACGCGCTTTCGGATCCTGAGAACGCGGGCAAACGCAATTCGTCCACCGAGGCGCTGATCAGGATCGGCGACGCCGCGATTCAGCCGATCGTCGACCGGCTGCGCAGCGAAGCGGACATCGACGTGCGGCTCTCGCTCGTCAACCTGATCGGCGACCTTCGCAGCCGCGAAGGGTTCGACATGCTGATCGAGCTGCTCGACGGCGAGAGCGACATCAACGTCGCGTCGTCGATCGTCTCGTCGCTCGGCAAGTTCCGCGACGCGAGCGCGCTCCCGCATCTGATGCGCGCACTGCAGACGCGCGACGATCTCTGGCTCAAGTTCCACGTCGTCGAAGCCCTGGGCGAGATCGGCGACCGGGCCGCGCTTCCCGCGATCCTGCCGCTCTACGCCGAAAAATCGCTGCGCAAGCCGGTGCTCGAATCGGTCGGCAAGATCGCCGACGTCGGCACCGTCAACTTCCTCCTGCGCATCATCGCGGACGAAGAAAAACTGAACCTCACCGCGCTCCGCGCGCTCGTGCGGATCGCCGAAGCGTCGAAGCCGCGCATCGTCGAAGAAGCCGAGCGCCAGCTGATCCAGGCGCGCTTCCGCGAGTCGTTCCCGCGCGAGAAAATCGTGCCGCTCATCGAGCATCTGCACACCACTCCCAAGCGCGAGGTGAAGTGCTTCATCCTCAAGTTCCTCGGCTGGTCGGGCGATGAGCGCGCGTTGCCGGTGCTGCTCGCGAATCTCGCGAATCCCGAAACCTCGGAAGTCGCGGCGCAGGCGCTGATCGACTTCGGCACCGCCGCCGTGCCGTCCGTCCTGAGCGCGCTGCAGAACGAAGAAGAAGACGATGTGATCGCGCTCTTGTTGCGCGTCGCGAACGTCATCGGCGGACGCGAGATCCTCGCGAGCATCCTGCAGTTCCTCGATCACGACAACCCGATGATTCGCCGGCTGGCGATCGAGACGCTCGGCGAGATCCCCGATCCGACGTCGATCGATTACCTGCTCGCGAAACTCGACGATCCCGACATCGCCTCACAGCAGGCGGCGGTGAACGCGATCTCCGGCCTCGTCTCCGCGTTCAATCAGGTGCAGAACGACGTGCTCGCGAAAATCCGCCGGCTGCTGCAATCGCCGTCGGTGCCGATCAAGCTCAATTCGCTTTCGGTCTACGTGAGCATTCAGGGCGAGGGCTATCACGACGAGCTGCTGCTCGCGTCGAAAGACAGCGATCCGGTGATCCGCCAGAAAGCCGTTTCGCTCATGGGCAAATTCGGCGAGGAACGGTTTGCCGATCAGCTCGTGCTTTCGCTGGCCGACGAGTCGACGGCCGTGCGTCTCGCGGCGATCACGGCGATCGTGCGGCACCGGCCGGAAACGGGCCTCGAGCCGCTCATCAGCTCGCTCGACGACCAGGACATCTGGATCCGCACCGCGGCCGCGCAGGCGCTCGGCGAGTATCGCCATCCCGCCGCGATCGACCCGCTGCTGCGCCACCTGATGCACGATCCGCCGCCCGTGCGAATTGCCGTCATCGAAGCGCTCGGCAAATCGGAGCAGGAGCGCGTCAAGGACGTGCTCTTCAACTGCCTCGACGAAAGCGATCCGGAGATCCAGCGCGCCGCGATGCTCGCGCTCGCACGCATTCCGGGGCAGGACGTATTCGACCGCCTGGTCGGCGCGCTGCAGCACAGCGACTGGCGTTTGCGCGCCGCGGCAGCCGCGGCACTCGGCACACGCGGCGATCGCGCGGCCCTGCCGGCGCTGCACCGCGCGCTCGAAGATAGCGACACGTACGTGCAGCAATCGGCGATTCACGCACTCGACAAGGTCGCGGATCGTTCGTCATTCCCGTACCTTTTCAAAGCGCTCGAGAACGGCTCGATCCTCGATGATGTCTCCGAGGTGCTGGTGAAGCATCGAGACCTCTACCGGGAAGAGCTCGAACAGGCCTGGCGTACCGCGGACAGCAGGAGAGAGGTCGTCATCGCCGCGATTTTGCAGGCGATGAAACGTAGCGACTGATGTCGACCTTCAACTTTTCGCTGAACCATCACCTCGAGCTGCCGGACGACGTCTTCCGGCTGCTGCGGGACCAGATCTACAAAAAGTCGGGGATGTGGTTCAACGACTCGTCGAAATACCTCCTGCAGAAGCGGCTCTCGCCGCGCGCGCGCGAGCTGAATTTCGACTCGTTCCAG
>DASVUA010000209.1:0-15982 GCA_036387295.1 Thermoanaerobaculia bacterium
GCTCGTGGGCTCCGACGTGCCTCCGGCCATTCTCGCGGCGCCCCTGCTTCTGATCCGGCCAACGAACGTGTTGCCGGGCTTCCTCTACTGGTTCATCAACTCCGCACCGGCGCAGGCGCAGCTCGCCTCGATGGCGGCCGGCACCTCGGTGCAGATGATCAGCGCCGACAGTTTGCGGACGCTGGAAGTTCCGATGCCGCCCGTCGCCGCTCAGGAGCGGATCGCCGAAATTGCCCGGCTGATCCGCCGCGAAGAGGAGCTGATGACTGAAATCGCGACGCGACGGAAACGACTCGCCACTCACATGCTCATCAACTATGCCTTTCACGGCACAACGGGAGTTCCTCAATGACCAAGCGACTCACCCAGCAGGAAGTCAACAACACGGCATGGGCGGCCTGCGACACGTTTCGCGGCGTGATCGATCCGGCGCAGTACAAGGACTACATCCTGGTGATGCTGTTCGTGAAGTACATCAGCGATCTGTGGGCCGATCACTACGCGAAGTATCAGAAGGAGTACGGGAAGAACGAGGAGCGCATCCGGAGGAAGCTCGAGCGTGAGCGGTTCATCCTCCCTTACGTTGAGTTTCGCGACGAGAAGAGCGGCGAGATTACCGACCGCTTTTTGGCCGATTTTCACTCTCTGTACGAGCGCCGCAAGGCGCCGAACCTCGGCGAATTGATCAACATCGTCCTCGACAAGATCGAGGAGGCGAACAAGGGCAAGCTCGAAGGCGTCTTCCGGAACATCGACTTCAACTCCGAGGCAAATCTCGGCAAGGCGAAAGACCGCAACCGTCGGCTGGAAAATTTGCTCGGTGACTTTGTGAAGCTCGATCTGCGGCCGTCGCGCGGCTCGGACGATGTCATCGGCGACACCTACATCTACCTGATCGAGCGATTCGCGTCCGACGCGGGGAAGAAAGCCGGCGAGTTCTACACGCCGAAACAGGTTTCCCGGCTGCTGGCGCGGCTGGCGGCGCCCAAACCCGGCGACCGCATCTGCGATCCGACCTGCGGATCCGGCGGTCTCCTGATCGAAGCGGCGACCCTCGTCGAACAGCAGGGCAGTCGTGACTTCGCGCTGTACGGCCAGGAAGTCAATGGAAGCACCTGGGCTCTGGCGCGGATGAACATGTTCCTGCACGGCAAGGACTCGGCGCGCATTGAATGGGGCGACACGATCAACAGCCCGGCGCTCGTCGAAGCCGATCGTCTGATGCGCTTCAACGTTGTCGTCGCAAACCCGCCGTTCAGCCTCGATAAGTGGGGCAGCAGCGAAGTGGAGGCCGACCGTTACAGCCGCTTCTGGCGCGGCCTGCCGCCGAAGTCGAAGGGCGACTACGCGTTCATCACGCACATGATCGAGACCGCGCTGCCGCAGGAAGGACGTGTGGCGGTCGTCGTGCCTCACGGTGTGCTCTTCCGCGGCGGCGCCGAGGGGCGGATCCGCCGCGCGCTGATCGAGGAAAACCTGCTCGATGCGGTCATTGGCTTACCGGCCAATCTGTTCCCGACCACCTCCATCCCGGTGGCGATCCTGGTGTTCGACCGTGCTCGCGAACGAGGCGGCCCGCGACAGGACTCCCGCGACGTGCTGTTCATCGATGCCAGCCGCGACTTCCGACCGGGCAAGAATCAGAACGCGCTCCAGGACGAGCACATGACGCGCATCCTCGACACGTTCCGCGCGAGGAAGGGCATCGACAAGTATGCCCACGTCGCCTCGGCGGAGGAGATCGCCGAAAACGACTTCAACCTCAACATTCCTCGATACGTGGACACATTCGAGGAGGAGAAAGAGATCGATGTTGCGGAGGTCGAGAAAGAGATCGAGCGTCTCGAAGGCGAGCTCGCCGAGGTCCGGGTGCGGATGAAGGGCTACCTGAAGGAGCTCGGCCTGTGAGCGACGGCGAGCTGATTCTCTACACGGCCGAGGATGGCCGAGCTGCCGTCCACCTGCGCGCCGAAGACGGCACGGTCTGGCTCACACAGCTCGAGATGGCGGCTCTGTTCGACACGTCGAAGCAGAACATCAGCCTCCACATCAAGAACATCCTTGCCGACCGCGAGCTGCTGGAAGGGGCAACTGTCAAGGAATCCTTGACAGTTCAGACCGAGGGTGACCGCCGCGTCCGTCGCGCCAGCCTTCTCTACAGCCTCGACATGATCCTCGCCGTCGGCTACCGCGTGCGCTCGCCGCGCGGCACGCAGTTCCGCCAATGGGCCACCACCCACCTCCGCGAATATCTGGTGAAGGGCTTCGTGCTCGACGATGCGCGGCTGAAGGATCCCGGCGGCTGGGACTACTTCGACGAGCTGCTGGCGCGCATCCGCGACATCCGCGCCTCGGAGAAGCGCTTCTACCAGAAGATCCGTGACATCTACGCGACCGCCTCCGACTACGACAAGAACAGCCAGTCGGCACAGCTCTTCTTCAAGAAGGTGCAGAACAAGATGCTCTGGGCGGTCACCGGCCAGACCGCGCCGGAGCTCATCGCCGGCCGCGCCCATCCGGAGCTGCCGAACATGGGGCTGACCACCTGGCACGGGGGCAGGGTGCGCAAGCAGGACGTCACCGTCGCCAAGAACTACCTGAACCAGAACGAGATCGAGGAGCTCGACCGCATCGTGGTCATGTACCTCGACTATGCCGAGGACCAGGCCCGCCGCCGCCGCACTATGAGCATGCGGGAGTGGGAAGAGAAGCTCGACGCCTTCCTGCAGTTCAATGAGCGCGAGGTGCTGACGCACGCAGGGAAGCTGCGTTCAGAAGTCGCGGAGAAGCTGGCGCTGGAGTGTTACGAGACGTTTGACAGCGCAAGGCGCGAGGCGGCGCGAATGGTTGCGGATGCTGAGGATATGGTGGCGCTGGAGCGGACCGGAAGGCGGCTCGCAGCAAAGCTGGCGAGGACGACCGAATGAGAGTTCCTCGGAGTTGGACCTCTTCACGCCTCCACATGCACGCGAGAGTCCAAACCGGGCTTTCTAAAAGCCAGCATCGGACCGGCACTTTCGTTCGACGCCCGTATCTTCGCGTTGCGAACGTACAGGACGGTTACCTTGACCTGACGGAGATGAAAGAGATCGACGTCCCGATTGCGCAGGTGGATCGGTTCACGCTCCGTTCGGGAGACGTCCTGCTGACGGAGGGTGGCGACTTCGACAAGCTTGGCCGCGGTGCTCTTTGGACCGATGAGATCGAGGGTTGCGTTCATCAAAATCATGTGTTCGCAGTCCGGGTGAATGATCCTGCAGCGGTACTTCCCGAATTCCTCGCCTGCGATGTTCAGTCTGCTCGTGCGAAGAAGTACTTTTTGGCGTGTGCGAAGCAAACGACGAATCTTGCGAGCATTAATTCGAGTCAGCTGAAGAATCTCCCAATCGTAATACCACCACCAACAGAGCAGGCGGCGATTGTGGAGGCCCTGCGGACGTGGGATACCGCGATTCAGAAAAGCGAGCAACTGACACTCGCTAAGACGCGTAAGAAGCTCGCCGCCATGAGAGCCCTGCTTACTGGCGAACGGCGGCTTAAGGGATTCGAGAGCTGTTGGGCCGAACGCCAACTTGGCGAACTGTTCCAAGAGCGCACCGAAACGGGACGCGCCGATTTGCCGCTACTTTCACTCGCGAGCGGTCAAGGAATAGTGCCGCAAAACACTCTTGAGCGAAGAGATATATCAAACGAGGACAAAGCTAAGTACCTACGCATCTGCCCTGGCGACATTGGTTACAACACTATGCGCATGTGGCAGGGCGTGTCCGCGCTGTCCCGCTATGAGGGCATCGTCAGCCCCGCTTATACCGTGTGTATTCCCAGCGGCGATATTGACGGCAAATTTGCTTCGTACCTCTTCAAGCTCCCCACGATGATTAACCGCTTCTACCGCTATTCGCAAGGACTCACATCTGATACCTGGAACCTCAAGTTCCGGTACTTCGCCAAGATTAAGCTTCGCATTCCAGAGGTCGGAGAGCAGGTCGCGATTGCGTCAGCTCTAATGCTGCTGGATCAAGAACTCGAGCTTCTCAGGCAGTTAACGAGCCGACTGGTGCAGCAGAAGCGTGGTCTGATGCAGAAGCTGCTCACGGGCGAGTGGCGCCTGCCGCTGCCGGAACGGGAGGCCGTCTGATGGAATCCTTCCGCATCGACGAGAAATACCTGTCACAAATCCCGGCACTGCAGGTTCTTGTGAATCTCGGCTATCACTACTTGACGCCGGCGGAGGTCTTTATTGCCCGCGGCCGCAAGGTCGGAAACGTTCTGCTCGAGGAGATCCTGCGCGAGCAGTTGAAGAAGATGAACCGCATTCAGCACAAGGGCGGCAGCTTTCGGTTCAGCGAGGAGAACATTCAGACCGCGATCCAGCGGTTGAAGAACGTCAAATACGACGGTCTGTTGAAAACGAACGAGGCGGTGTACGACCTTCTGACGCTCGGTGTGGCCCTGGAGCAGTCGATTGATGGAGGACTCAAGAGTTTCACGCTGAACTTCGTCGACTGGCGCAATCCGGAGAACAACGTCTATCACGTGGCCGCCGAGTTTCCGGTGGAGCGGACGCGAAGCTCCGAGGCCCTCCGGCCCGACATCGTGCTGTTCGTCAATGGCATTCCTTTTGTGGTGATCGAGTGCAAGTCGCCCAACGTCGACGTGAGCGAAGCAGTTTCCCAGATGATCCGCAACCAGCGCGACGAGTACATCCCGCGCCTTTTCCCCTACGTTCAGATGGTTCTCGGGGTCAACAAGAACGCAGCCCGCTACGCGACCACCGGTACGGCCGCGAAGTTCTGGTCGAAGTGGAAAGAGGACATCCCGAACGCCGACCTTGCCCCGATCCTCGACGCGCCGCTTCCGGCAGCGGTCAAAGCGTCGATGTTCGACCTGCTGTTGCAGCCGATGCAGATCCGCGATGGGTCGGCCGGACGACGGCAGGTGACGGAGCAGGACCAGGTGCTTTATGCGCTCTGCCGCCCGGAGCGTCTGCTCGAGATGGTCTGGGCGTACACAGTTTTCGATGCGGGAGTACGCAAGATCGCACGCTATCAGCAGGTCTTCGCGATCCGCGAAGTCCTGCAGCGAGTCAAGCAGACGGATGACAACGGGCGCCGGCGGGGCGGCATCATCTGGCACACACAGGGCTCGGGCAAGTCGCTGACGATGGTGATGCTCGCGCGCGCTCTCGCTCTCGAACCGTCGATCAGGAACCCGCGCATCATTCTGGTCACCGACCGCGTCGATCTCGACGTGCAGCTCCGCAATACCTTTGCCGCCTGCGGGCTGTCGCCTGAACGGGCGGAGAGCGGCCGTCATCTCGTCGAGCTGTTGTCGGATGACAAAGCACGCATCGTCACCTCGCTGGTCAACAAGTTCGACAAAGCGCTGAATCAGAAGCGCATTCGTGACGAGTCAGCCAACGTGTTCGTGCTCGTCGACGAAACGCAGCGGACCCAGTTGGGCATGTACGCCGCCCGGATGCGGCAGATGTTCCCGAACGCCTGCTACATCGGCTTCACCGGCACACCGCTGCTGACGCGAAAGAAGAGCGACGTGGCGAAGTTCGGAGGCGTGATTCACACCTATGCCATCAATGAGGCCGTTGCGGACGGCGCCATCGTGCCGCTGCTGTATGAAGGGCGAATGGTGGAGCTGGAGCAGAACCAGTCTGCCATCGACGTCTGGTTCGAGCGTCAGACGAAAGGCCTGAGCGACGAGCAGAAGGCGGACCTGAAGAAAAAATATGCGCGTGCGGAGATGCTCAACAAGGCGGAGCAGGTGATCTACATGCGCGCCTTCGACATCAGCGAGCATTATCGACAGCACTGGCAGGGCACGGGCTTTAAAGCGCAACTCGTGGCGCCCAGCAAGGCGGCGGCTCTGCGTTACAAGGCGTTTTTCGACGAGCTGGGCACGGTCAGCAGCGAAGTGATCATCTCGCCGCCCGATGAGCGGGAGGGCTTCGACGAGGTCGATAGCGATGAACCGGAGGACGTGGTCGTCTCGTTCTGGCAGCGGATGATGAAGCGCTACGGTTCGGAGGAGGGGTACAACAAGCAGATCGTCAACAGTTTCAAGTTCGGCGACGACCCGGAGATCCTGATCGTCGTAGACAAGCTGTTGACCGGCTTCGACGCGCCGCGGAACACGGTTCTCTATCTCGCGCGGCGTCTCCAGGACCACTCGCTGCTGCAGGCGATCGCCAGGGTGAATCGGCTGTACGAAGACGAGTCGGGAAGCAGGATCAAGGAGTTCGGATTCATCGTCGACTATGCCGGTGTTCTGGGCGAGTTGGACAAAGCGCTGACTACGTACAGCGCACTCGAGGGATTCGATTCGGCCGATCTGGCCGGTGCTCTCGCCTCGATCGACGAGGAGACCAAGTCACTTCCACAACGGCACGCCGAGCTCTGGGACGTCTTCAAGAGCGTCAGAAATCGTGCTGATGAAGAGGAGTTCGAGCTGCTGCTCGCTGACGAGAAGGTGCGGGCGACGTTCTACGACCGTCTGAGGGCGTATGGGAAGACGCTGGCGATTGCTCTGTCGAGCGAGCGATTCATCTCGGGAACGGCGGACCGGAAGCTCGAGGCGTACCGGAACGATCTCACGCGGTTCATGAAGCTTCGAGCATCGGTCAAGTTGCGGTACGCGGAGTCCGTCGACTATCGCGACTTCGAACCACGCATTCAGAAGCTGCTCGACACACACATTTCCGCGTCCGAGGTGGTGCAGCTCAACGCACCCGTCAACATCCTCGACGACGCCGCGTTTCAGCAGGTCATCGACGAGCAGAGTGCGGGAACCGGGAGCTCCAAGGGATTAGGGGCAAAGGCGGACACGATTGCGCACGCAACGAAGCGCGCCATCAGCGAGCGACTCGAGCAGGATCCCGCCTTCTACGAAAAGTTCTCCCGGATGATCCAGCAGGCGATCGACGACTACAGATCCAAACGTCTTTCGGATCTCGACTACCTGCAGAAGGTCAAAGAGATCAGGAATGCTGTGGTCACGCGTAAGGATGACGCTCTGCCGCCGGAGCTGACAGACAATGCCGATGCCGCCGCTGTTTACGGTCTGCTCCGGCCTTTCGTCGCTGCGCATGTGAGCGACGCCGCTGAGCTGCAGGCGGCAACCGCGAAAGCTGCTGTCGATTTGTGGAAGATTTTCCGGCGCAATTGGAAAGTTGGCTACTGGGAAGATTCCGATGCGCAGCGGCAGACGATGAACGAGATCGACGACTATCTTTATGACGAGGTGAAGGGGACACAGAAGATCCCGCTCTCGACGGATCAGATGGACGCGATCATTGAGAAGACGATGCAGCTCGCCCGGCATCGGACGGTGCAATGACAGGTCGCGGCGCGAGCTTTCAATACGGTGGCGAAACGATTCCATACGTGGTGCGACGGCTGGATTCGCGCAAAACGCTGGCGATCGAGGTGCACCCCGATGGGCGCGTGCTGGTACGCGCGCCGGGCGATTGTCCGGAGAGCGTCATCAGCGAGCGGGTACGCCGCCGTGCTCCGTGGATCAGCCGCCAGCTTGCGGACTTTACGCGCTACCAGCCGCGGACGCCACAACGGCAGTATGTGAGCGGAGAAGCGCACCTGTACCTCGGGCGTCAGTACCGGCTGAAGGCGGTGAGCTCCGCGGAAGCCGGAGTGCTGTTGTCTCGGGGCGAGATCATCGTCACGACGGCTGGGACGGCGACACCCGAGCGCGTGAAGGCTCAACTCGATCGCTGGTATCTCTCACGAGCGCGGGAGATTTTCGCGGAAGCGGTGGAGGTCAGCGTAAGGCGGTTCCACAAGATCGAACATCCGCGACTGATCATCCGCACGATGCAGTCTCGGTGGGGCAGCCTTTCTCGCTCAGGAAACATGACCCTGAACGTTCGTCTGGTGCGAGCTCCTCGGTCCTGCATCGAGTACGTCGTGACGCACGAGCTATGTCATGCGGTCCATCGCGACCACGACAGCCGCTTCTACAGTACGTTGGAAGCGGTGATGCCTGATTGGAAGAAGCGGAAAGAGCGGCTTGAGGCAGCGTTAATTTAGACATCCTCCGGTGCGGCCGGGTCGAAGAAAAGGCGCACGAGTGCGGGATCGATAGCTCGGCACCTCCTCGGTGGCGCGTCGAGCCAAGGCTGCCTGCAGCCGAGGTCAAGCTGCGGTAGAGCGCGCAGGTAGTCCTACCTTCTCGCTTCAAGCGTGTCCGACCGCGGCTGATTTGCCCCGTTGTGCGTTTTTCTTCACTCGTATGGGTAAGGATTTGTTCGGTGCGGTCACTCCAGTGATGAACATAGACATCGTCGAAGGGGAGCGAATTGCTGAATGAAGGCATCTGAGACGAAGCTGCAGCCGATTCTCGAAGGAACAAAGCAGTACGTGGTGCCAATGTTTCAGCGTACGTATAGCTGGGACCGGAAAGAATGGGCGATCTTGTGGGAGGATCTGACGGACCTCATGGAGGACGCTGACCCGCGGCCACACTTCATTGGGTCGATTGTCACGATGCCGGCGAGAACGGTGCCGGAAGGCGTCGCGAAATATCTCCTGATCGATGGTCAGCAGCGCCTCACGACGATTCTGATTCTTCTCGCTGCCGTGCGCGATCGCGCCAAGGGCCTGGAAGGGCATCTGGCAGCGCAAATCGAGGATCTGCTCCTGACGAATCGGTATCAGTCAGGGAACGATGTGTACAAGCTTCTGCCGACGCAGGGCGATCGTGCGTCGTTCATCGACATCGTTCGCGGAGACGTCTTGAGCTTGCGGGACGACAGCATCAGCAAGGCCTACCAATACTTCGAAAGGCAGGTGCGTACGATGTCGCCGGATCGGGTCGAAACGCTGCGGACCGTGATCGTCGGCAAACTGATCCTGGTCAGCATAGTCCTCGAGCACGACGACAACCCGCACCTGATCTTTGAGAGCCTCAATGCCAAGGGCCGGCCTCTGTCGCAGGCCGACCTCATTCGCAACTATTTCTTCATGCGGCTCCCGATGGAGGAGCAAGAGCAGTTGTATTTCAACGTGTGGCGCCCGATGCAGGAGCGACTGCGGGACGACCTGACGGAGTTCATTCGCCACTTTTTAATGAAGGACGGCGATGTCGTGAAGCAGACCGACGTCTATTTTGCCTTGAAGGCGAAATGTGATCAGAAGTCGATGGACGACGTTCGTGCCTACCTGCGGCAAATCGCCGACTTCTCGGAGCTGTACGCGGCCTTGATCCGACCGGAGGAAGAGCCGGACGAGGAGATTCGCGAGCGGCTGAACCGGCTGAACCGCATCGACATGACGGTCGCTTACCCGTTCCTGCTGAATGTGTACCGTGACTGGCGAGCGTCTGCCCTGACGAAAGATGAGTACCTGGACGTCCTCGCGGTTCTGGAGAACTTCATGATCCGCCGGTTCGTCTGCGGTGTTCCGACACACAGCTTGAACAAGATGTTCCCGCCGCTCTATGCACAGGCTCGCCGCCACGCCGGGTTCAGTACGGGCGTGCGCGAGCAGCTCGCGCTTCGCAACTACCCGCCGGATGGTGAGTTCCGCGAGCGCATGGCTTCAGCGAAGCTGTACGGCAGCGGTGAGCGGCAGGTGCGGACAAAACTGATCCTGGAGATCCTGGAGAAGTCATTCGAGCATCACGAGGAGGTACCGTTCTCGTCACTGACTGTCGAGCACGTGATGCCACAGACTCTCTCCGCCCGCTGGAAGTCCGATCTCGGTGATGGTTGGGAAACGACACATGCGGTATGGCTCGACACCATCGGCAATCTCACTCTGTCCGGCTACAACTCAGAGTTGTCCAACAGCGAGTTCGCGAAGAAGAAGACGATCCTGGCGGAAAGCCACCTCGAACTGAACCGCTACTTCGCAGCGCTCGAGAAGTGGGACGACGTATCGATCCGGGCTCGAGCCGAGAATCTCGCCGATCGGGCGTTGACCGTATGGCCGTCAATCGCCAGCTCCGCCTCTTCCAAACTTTCCCTGGGTGATGTCACGGGACGTACACCGGCAGCTGTCGTGGTTCTCGGCGAGCGCCAGGTAACGACGACGTGGCGCGATGTGGCGACGAAAACCCTCGAAACGATTGCTGCTGTCGACCCTGAAGCATTCGATCGGATCGCCAGTGAGCTACCGCGCTTCGTGAACCGCGACGGTAACGCGCTGAGGACTCCGCGGGAATTGTCGAACGGCTCGTATATGGAGGTGAATCTCTCAGCGGCGGCTGTATATAAGCTTTGTCTGCAGGCAATCACAGTCGCGGGACTCACGGGGAACGACTGGGCGGTCGAGGTAGCCTAGCGCGAGGTCATGTGGCCGGGCGGTCGCTCCACTGGACGTAGAAGAATTGCAAGGCGCGCTGAACCGAGGGAACCTCGGCGCCGATGCAAGAGCACGTAAGTATCGCCGACATCCCGGTCGATGAGCGGCCGCGCGAACGAATGGCGCGTGGAGGTGCCGTGGCGTTGTCCGACGCGGAGCTCGTCGCTCTGCTGATCGAACCGGGCCGGCGCGGCAAGAGCTCGCTCGATATCGCGCGTGAGCTGGTCGCGGAGGGGTTGCTGCCGCTCGCGCGGCGGGAGTGGATTCCAGGGAGGCCGGTCGGCAGTCTCGGGGCGAGCCGCGTCGCGCGGATCGGCGCGGCATTGGAGCTCGGGCGGCGGATCGCGACCTTGTCGGCCACGTCCTCTGAGCCCGTCCGCGATCCTGTAGAAGTCGCGCAGCGTCTCATCGCGCGATACGCTCACCGCGTTCAGGAGACATTCGGGTGCCTTTATCTCGACGCGCGCAACCGTGTGTTGACTGAACGAGAGATCTTCACCGGTACGTTGAACTCCGCGACCGCCGCACCGCGGGATGTGTTCCGTTTTGCATTGCTCGATCACGCTGCATCGGTGATCGTGTTTCACAATCATCCATCCGGTGATCCGTCGCCCTCACCTCAGGACGTCGAATTCACACAGCAGCTGGTCGACAGTGGCAGGACATTGGGGGTCGTAGTTCTGGATCACCTCATCGTGTCGTCGGCAGGGTACGTCTCGCTCAAGCACCGCGGCTTGATGTGAGGTGCGTGTTGGTAACGGCTGCAGCTTGCGTGACCGATGATGGATGCGACAGTCCCGCCTTCGTTGCGACGACATATGTCGTTCTCAAGCCAACGGCTCCATCAGGAACGGCGCTACGGCGGGTGAGCGATGTGATTAGAAGGGCTGCGCTCTCCACCGCTGTCATCCTGAGCTGCGAAAACAGCGAAGGACCCCCTGCGGTGCACGACACAGGTGCTGTCGGGAGGGGATCCTTCGTCGTCTTCGCGGCTCAGAGGCTCTGAAGAAAACGCCCACCGTCATCCTGAGCCGCGTAGACGGCGAAGGATCTCGGCGACGACGACCGCACCGACAGGCCGCTGTCGTCGTATTTTGAGATCCTTCGCTCCGCTCAGGATGACGGTGGTGTGATGCAGCGAATTTCTTCACAGCGGCTCTGGATGACAGGGGTCGTCGTGGAGGGACGGACCGGCGCGAGTCACGCTCTTTTCGTCACGAGCGCATCGCGGGTGCGTAAAGCGTCCCTGCTGCGTCGGATGCGGTCGTGGCGCCACAATCGAAGAATACGTAAGGGCGAGTCGCGAGTCGCAACCCCCACGCTACACTCCCCCTATGTTGCGATGGGGAGTTCTCGGCACCGCGCGATTCGGTGATTCCTTCGTGCCGCTCATCCGCGCGGCGGGGCAGCGGGTGGTGGCCGTGGCCAGCCGGTCGGGCGAGCGGGCGCGCGAGTGTGCGGTGCGGTGGGAGGTCGAGAGATGGGCGGCGTCGTACGAGGCGCTGCTCGCTGATCCTGAGATCGACGTCGTCTACATCCCGCTGCCGAATGCGCTGCATGTCGAGTGGACGTTGCGCGCGGTGGAGGCGGGGAAGCATGTGCTGTGCGAGAAGCCGCTCGCGCTCGAGGCGGCGGATGTTGATCGCGTTGCCGCTGCCGCCTCGGCGGCGGGGGTGGTGGTGTCGGAGGCGTTTGCGTATCGCGCGCATCCGCTCACGGCGAAGCTCCGCGCGCTCGTGCGCGACGGGGCGATCGGGACGCCGCGGCTGGTCAAGAGCGCGTACACGTTCATGTTCAACCGCGAGGGGGACGTTCGTTTCGATCCAACCCTCGGCGGCGGGGCGCTGTGGGACGTCGGCTGCTATTGCGTCAGCCTGGCGCGCTATGTCCTCGGCGAAGAGCCGGTCGAGGCGACGGCTTCGCAGCGGCTCGGCGCTACCGGGGTCGATCTGTCGTTCGAAGGGACGCTGCGATTTCCTTCCGAGGCCGTGTTGCAGTTTCGCTGCAGCTTCGAAGCTCCGTCGGACACGCGGACCGAGATCATCGGCACCGGGGGCACGATCGTGGTGGAGCAGCCGTTCAAGCCGCACGTGCTCTCCGAGATTGTCGTCAATGGAGATCGGGTCGTGGTGCCGGGCGACGACGCTCGCATCGACTTAGTGCGCGATTTCGTTCGCGCGATCACCGACAAAACGCCGCCTGCAATGACGCTCGATGATTCTCGCGCAAACGCCGCCGCGCTGGCCGCACTGGCCGAAGCGGCGAGGGTGGGGCGGGTGTTGCGGATTGAAGTGGCGAACGACTAAGCGGACGCCGCGTTGTCCGATACGCGAGCCTCGTCCTCGCTTCCTGCTACACTCCGGACACTCCACGACAACAGAGGGTCCCGAATGTCGCAACAGTCGCTCGCTTCGCGTGCCGTCGCCGCGGTCGCTTTGATGATTGGTTTCTATCTGCTCGCGTTTGCGATCATCGCGGGCCTGCTGTTCATCCCGTACGCGGAGTGGCGCTGGGCGAATCGCATTCACGTCAAGATTGCGATTGGCTGCATTGTCTCGGCGGGTGTGATCCTCTGGTCGATCCTGCCGCGCTTCGATCGGTTCGAGGCGCCGGGGCCGCGGCTGGAGCCGCAGGAGCATCCGGACCTCTTTGAAGTGCTGCGCGGCGTTGCGCGCGACACAGGTCAGGAGATGCCGTCCGAGGTTTATCTCATCAATGAGGTGAACGCGTGGGTGAGCGAGCGCGGCGGCATCATGGGCATCGGCAGCCGGCGGGTCATGGGACTGGGACTGCCGCTTCTGCAGACCACCACTGTCTCGCAATTCCGGGCGATCCTCGCGCACGAATTCGGTCATTACCATGGCGGCGATACGAAACTCGGTCCGTGGATCTATAAGACGCGCATTGCGATCGCGCGCACACTGCAAGGGCTCGACGGCGAGATCATCCACAAGCCATTCGAGTGGTACGGCAACTTCTTCATGCGTGTGACGCAGGCGATTTCCCGTGCGCAGGAACTGGCCGCCGATCGGCTGGCGGCGCAGGTCGCGGGAGCGCAGGCAATGATCGACGCGCTGGTGGCCGTGGAGCGCTCGGGCATGGCGTACGACGCGTTTTTTCGCGACGAGTTGATCCCGGTCGTGGCCAATGGCTTCAAGCCGCCGATCGCCGCCGGCTTCTCGCGCTTCCTCGAGGCGGAGCGGGTGGCTGCTTCGCTGGCGGACGCGGTCGACGAATCACTGCGCGAGGGGAAGGGCGACACGTACGACAGCCATCCGCCGCTGCGCGAGCGTGTGGCGGCGCTGCAGTCGTTCGTCGCAGAGGCGCCGCGGATGAGCGAGCCGTTCGCGTCATCGCTCCTGCATCAGTTGCCGCATCTGGAAGAGTCGCTGCTGCGCTCGATGCTCACCGACGCGTCGATGGAGCTGCGCGACGTGCAGTGGGAGGAGACCGGGACGTCGGTGTTCCTGCCGTCGTGGCGCAAGGCCGCCGCGGAGCACAATGACGCGCTGCGTAATGTGACGGCCGCCGATCTGCCGGCGCTCGTGGCTCCGGATGCGAGTTTCTGGCAGCGGCTGAAGCTCGATGACGTGCCGCCAGAGGAGCGCCCGTATGCGCTCACTTCGATTCTCGGATCGGCGCTTTCGGCACGGCTGCACGATGCAGGCTGGATCTGTGACGCTGCGCCAGGAAAGGCTGTCGCCTTTTCGCGCGATGGCCGCACGATCGAGCCTTTCTCCACGGTGTCGAAACTGAATAGCAAAGAGATGACCGCCGAGGCGTGGACCGAGACCTGTCGCGCTGCAGGGATCGATCGTTTGACGCTGACGTAGTAGGACAACGAGGGCCGGCACGGCCGGCGGCGTTTGTTGCCATAGGCCGGACGCATGGCTGTCGCACGAGGCGCGTTCAGCGGGACAACACACACGCAAGCGGCGCGTCGCGGGCTCTCGTTGGTCTTCAGATGCCGGCGCGTTGCATCTTCGCCAGCAGTGACGGCTTTCGCGCGTGCTTCATCTGCAAGTCGCTGAGTTGCCTCAGGAAGGTCGATTCGTGTCCCCGCGCGACGGCGATGTCGCGCAGGTCGACGAGCAGGCTGACCGCGCGATCGTAACTGGCGGATTGCTTCGTGGCGATCAACTGCTCGATCTCGGTCCAGACCGCCGGCTGTTTTCGCGCCAGCTTTTCGAGGTACGCCGCGCGGGCGAAGGCCGCTTCCCGCTCTCGCCGCTTTCTCTCCGCGTCCGCTCGTGCCGCTTCGGCGCGCCGCCGTTCCTCCGCGGCATCCGCTGCCACGCGCAGCAGCGCGCCTGCAGTTCGCGGCTGAGAGCGAGACACCGCGGGCGCGGCGCGTTGGTCGACGATCCGGCGTTGCAGCTCGGACGCGAGCTCCGGTTTTTCGCCGGCGATGAACCGCTCCAGGTAATCGTCTTTGTCGCCGCTCTGCTGAGCGGCAATCCATTTCCTGATGTCGTGGCGGGAGAGCGCCTGTACGACCAGTGGAGCGCTGGCGGCGGCAGCGGCGGTGACGAGGTCGGGATCGACGCGGAGAAAGTCGACCAGACGCTCGAGCGAGCCATCCAGCTCGCCCAGACCCGCGGGCACTGGCGGCTCCTGCGCATCCTCCTCGATCTCACCGCGCTGCACGCAAAGAAGCCAACCGATGTACAGAGCGCGCAGGTCGCCACGAGCAAGCTGCGCTCGAATCGGGATCAATGCGGCGAGCGCGTCGCTCTCGTCCTCCCACTCTGTATCGTCTTCGGCATCGCCTTCGAACGTGAGGATCGTGTTCCCCTTGCGCTCGCGCGCCGAAGCCGACTCGCCGACGCAATACATGTCGGCCGCGCCAATGCTAAGTAGCCTTGAGGAAAGCCGCAGCTTGAAAACACGCGGCCCCCAGTTCACGTAATAGAGAAACGCGTCAAAGTACTGCTCCATCCACGCGTCGACGTCTCCGCGAAAGTCGCCCCACTCGTACTCGTTCACAAAACTCGTCGGCGTGATCCGAGCGCGCGTCGAAACGTCTCGCAGCTTCGCCATTTCCGCGGGCGTCAGGCGACGGTCGATGGTCTGGAACTCGTAATACCGGTATTCGCTCATCGAAGCCTCAGGCCTGCTGATCTTATCCACTCATGCGACGGAGCTCATCGGCACGGCGGGCACGTTCGCGGTGAAGCATCCGTACAAGCCGCACGTGCGATCCGAGATCGTGGGCAATCGCGAGCCGATTGCCGACGTCGCCACGACGCCCGCACTCGCCCTCGTCCGCGATTTCGCTCGACGATTCCTGCCGAAACGCCGCACCGCTCCACACGCGTCCCCAGCGGGTTCCGCTGCATTCGTGCTCCTGGTCATCCTGCAGTCCAGTGGTGCCATTCGACACTGCCGGCGAGCGATCATTATCCACGGCGAATACACCCACCATCGACGCGACCACGAAGCTCCCGGTCAAAGGCCGGATGCACCGCGAGCTCTCCACCGGCGGCGAGGTCGGAAGCGGCACGTCGCGGAACGCCGTCCGCCGAGGAGCACGGCACCTTCACCTTCACTCTCACCGGCGAGCGGACGTTCATCGGCACCTACACCCAGGCGCAGCACGGCCGAGATCGTTCCGCTGGAACGGCAGAAGAAACTGAAACACCGCCTCGGCG
>DASVUA010000210.1:0-6009 GCA_036387295.1 Thermoanaerobaculia bacterium
GCCGAAAGCGGGGAACGAGATCTCATGATCAAGCTCTCCACAATAACCCGCTGTTTTCAGGGCGTCGTGCCGAGTCTCGTGGCGTCGAGCGACGCGACCGGCATGCCGAACGTCACGTACGTCAGCCAGGTCTACCTGATCGACGAAACGCACGTCGCGCTCTCCTGCCAGTTCTTCAACAAAACGCGCCGCAATCTCGACGAAAACCCGAATGCCACGGTCGAGGTCTACGACCCCGTCACGTTTCAGGCCTACCGGCTGCGGCTGCGATTCCTCCGCTCGGAAAAATCGGGCGCGCTGTTCGACACGATGTCGATGCGCATTCAGGCGATCGCGTCGCACACCGGGATGGAAGGCGTTTTCTGCCTGCTCGCCGCGGACATCTTCGAAGTCGTGCGCGCCGAGCGGGTCGATGGCTTTCTCACCGAGACTCACGACGCCGCGAAGAGCGAGGAAGTCTCGGTGGGCGGCCTGCGCACCGAGCTGCGCGGCCTGCAACTCGTCTCCGAGCGCATCAATCGCGCGGACGATCTCGAGACGCTGCTCGCCGCGGCGCTCGACGCGCTCGATGTCTACTTTGGTTTCCATCACACGATCGTGCTGCTGAACGAAGAGCAGTCGAGCCGGCTCGTGACGATCGCCTGCCGCGGCTACGGCGGCGGCGTCGGCGCCGAGGTGGCGATGGGCGAAGGCCTGATCGGCACGGTCGCGCGCGAGCAGCGCTTGCTGCGGATCACCGGCCTCGACGAAAGCCTCCGCTACGGCCGCGCGGTTCGCCGTTCGGTGCTTTCGGATGGCGGCAAGTCGCGTCCGGAGATTCCGCTGCCAGGCTTGCCGGATGCGCAGTCGGCGCTCGTGATTCCGCTCCTGGTCGAAGATCGTCTGGTCGGCGTGCTCTCTGCCGAAAGCCGCGATCCGATGGCGTTCGGCGAATGGGACGAGGCGTATCTCGGCATCATCGGCAATCAGATCGCCCTCGGCATCGATCGCACGTTGCAGCAGTCCGACGAGCCGCCGCTCGAAGCGCCGCCGCCGCGCCGCACTGCCGAAGTGCCGGCCGCGGTCGTCGCGCCGCGGCCCCGCCGCACGCTCACCTACTACCGCAACGACGATTCGGTGTTCCTCGACAACGAATACCTGATCCGCAACGTCCCCGGCCGCATCCTCTGGAAACTGCTCGAGGAGTGGAAGCGCGGAGGCCGTACGTCGTTCACGAACCGCGAGCTGCGCCTCGACCGCACGCTCGGCTTACCCGAGGTGAAAGACAACCTCGAAAGCCGCCTGATCCTGCTCCGCCACCGCCTTCGCGAGAAATGCCCCGAGGTGCAGATCAACTCGACTGGCCGCGGCAGATTCGCGCTCGAGATTCACGCCGATCTCGATTTGCTGGAGCGGTAGCGGCGGCGTTGGTGTGTAGCACGCGCGAAGGTCCTTCGCCGTCTACGCGGCTCAGGATGCCAAGGAGTTCGACGCCGCGCCCCGTGTCATCCTGAGCCGCCGGAGCCGCGCAGCGGCGGAGGACGGTCGAAGGATCCCCCTCGAACAGGCGACGATCCACTCCGAAGCAGGGGATCCCTCGACTTCGCTCGGGATGACACGGGAGCATGCGACGGCGAAGGGCCTTCGCCCTCCGCCGAGCATCGACCTCAGGGCCAACCCTCAGCGCGCGACCGCGAACTCCGCGCGGCAGCCGGCGTCGACCCAGATGCCTGTGCTGTCGTAGCCCCAGGTGCGGTTGAGGATGCACGCGGCGTCGCTGGTCTGTCGCACGAGCCCGACCCCGCGGCCGGGATCGACGTTGCACTGCGTCCGTTTGCCGTCGAGCGATTCGCATGTGACTTTCGCGGCGTTCGCGGGAACGGCATTCGCGGGCAAGCGGTAGCCGCCGAGGGCGAACTGCGCGTGGCAACCTTCTGCGACCCACACACCGTTTGCATCGAAGCCCCACGTGCGATCGAGCACGCACTCGTTCGCGCCGAGCTGCCGGACCAGCGCGACGCCGTACTGCGTGTCGGCCGCACAGTCGCTGCGTGCGCCGGTGGACGCACAGGTGACGGCGCGGGCCATCGCTTTCGGTTTGCCGCCGACCGCGAATTCGGCGCGGCAGCCTTTCGTGACCCAGACGCCTTTCGCGTCGTAGCCCCATTCTTTGCCGAAGCCGCAGTCGGCGTCGCCGAGCTCCCGGACGATCTGCACGCCGGCGGACGTATCGGCGCTGCACTGCTTGCGGCGGCCGTTGTCGGACTCGCACGTGACGGTGTTCTCGAAGTTCACCTGCGGGCGCGGTCCGGGCGTTGCGCCGCCGAGGAGGAACTCCGCGCGGCAGCCGCCATCGACCCAGATCAGCTCGCGCTCATCATCGAAGCCCCACGTCTTCCCTTCCACGCACTCGGTTCTGCCGACCTGCTGCGCGAGCACGACACCGCTGGCGGTGTCGGCGGGACAGACCTGCCGGTCGCCATTCCGCGACTCGCAGACGACGCGCGTTTTGCCCGCCGCCTGCGGACGTGCGGCGTCGACGGCGAAGCGCGCGCGGCAGCCGCGCTCGACCCACACCACGCCGGCGGAGAGCGTGCCCCACGTGACCCCTTCGAAGCAGGAGCGCTGGCTGAGCTCCATCACCAGGCGAATGGGGCCGCTCGAGCCGACGCGGCATTCGCGGTACGTGCCGAGCGATTCGCACAAAACGCTCTGCGCGCCGGCTGGCGAGGAAAGGAAAAAGAGGACTGCACCGGCAACGAGGAATGTGCGCATGGGAGGGATTTCCTTCGGACGATGATACCGGCGCCGAAGGGCCGCTGGAAAAGTGTCAACGGTTTGCTACAATCCGCGCGCCTTAAAGTGACCCAAACCCCACAGGGTCATCTTTCACCCATCACGGAGGAAACAATGAAGTCCTGGTACATGCGCGTTCTTTTGCTCGCGCTGATCGGAACTCTCGCGTTCGGCGCCATCGCCGTAGCGCAGGAGTCGCACCCGGCGGGCGACCCGGCCGTCGCTGCGAATGAATCGAAGGTTGCCGGTCATCCGACCGAGCATCGCTCCGAAGCTGATCTCATCCTGCCCGACCTCGGCAGCGTGCAGTTCCTCGGAATGGGCGGCGATCGCCTGCTGATGGGCGGTCTGCTGGTGTGCGTCCTCGGCCTGCTGTTCGGCCTCGTCATGTACATGCAGCTCAAGAAGCTCCCGGTGCATCACTCGATGCTCGAGATCTCGGAGCTGATCTACGAAACCTGCAAGACCTACCTCAAGACGCAGGGCAAGTTCATCCTCCTGCTCGAGCTCTTCATCGGCGCGATCATGGTGGTCTACTTCGGGTTCCTGCGCGGCTTCGACGCGACCCGCGTGATCATCATCATCATCGCTAGCCTCGTCGGCATCGCCGGCTCGTACGGCGTGGCGTGGTTCGGCATCCGGATCAACACGTTCGCGAACTCGCGCACGGCGTTCGCCTCGCTGAAAGGCAAGCCGTTCCCGACCTACTCGATTCCGCTGCGCGCCGGCATGTCGATCGGCATGCTGCTGATCTCGGTCGAGCTGATGATCATGCTCGCGATCCTGCTGTTCGTCCCGCGGTCGTACGCCGGTGCGGTGTTCATCGGCTTCGCGATCGGTGAATCGCTCGGCGCCGCGGCGCTCCGCATTGCGGGCGGCATCTTCACGAAGATCGCCGACATCGGCTCCGATCTGATGAAGATCGTCTTCAACATCAAGGAAGACGACGCGCGCAACCCGGGCGTCATCGCGGACTGCGTCGGCGACAACGCCGGCGACTCGGTCGGCCCGACCGCCGACGGTTTCGAAACGTACGGCGTCACCGGCGTCGCACTCATCACGTTCATCCTTCTCGCCGTGACCGATCCGACCGTGCAGGTGCAGTTGCTGGTCTGGATCTTCGTCATGCGCGTCCTGATGGTCATCACCTCGGCCGTCTCGTACTTCATCAACGAAGGCTTCGCCACCGCGCGCTACGGCAACGCGGACAAGATGAACTTCGAAGCGCCGCTCACGTCGCTCGTGTGGCTGACGTCGCTCCTCTCGGTCGCCGTCACCTACGTAGTTTCGTACCTCCTCATCCCGAGCCTCGGCGGCGACACTACGATGTGGTGGAAGCTCTCGACGATCATCACCTGCGGCACGCTCGCCGGCGCGATCATCCCCGAGCTGGTCAAGGTCTTTACGTCCACCGAATCGCGTCACGTGCGCGAAGTCGTGGCGGCGTCGCGTGAAGGCGGCGCGTCGCTCAACATCCTGTCGGGCTTCATCGCCGGCAACTTCTCCGCGTACTGGATGGGTCTCGCCATCGCGGGGCTCATGGGCATCGCGGCCTGGATCAGCGGCGGCTTCCCGCTCGGCGATCAGGCGCTGATGATCGCCCCGGCCATCTTCGCGTTCGGCCTCGTCGCATTCGGCTTCCTCGGCATGGGCCCGGTCACGATCGCCGTCGATTCGTACGGCCCCGTCACCGACAACGCACAGTCGGTGTACGAGCTCTCGACCATCGAAACGCTCCCCGGCATCGACGCGGAAGTCGAGCGCGACTTCGGCTTCCGTCCGCAGTGGGAGAAGGGCAAAGAGTTCCTCGAAGAGAACGACGGCGCCGGCAACACGTTTAAAGCGACAGCCAAGCCGGTGCTCATCGGTACCGCCGTCGTCGGCGCGACCACGATGATCTTCGCGATCATCGTGATGCTCACCAACGGCCTCACCACCGACATCGAGAAGCTTTCGCTCCTCCATCCGCAGTTCCTCCTCGGCCTCATCGTCGGCGGCGCGGTGATCTACTGGTTCACCGGCGCGGCGACACAGGCCGTTTCGACCGGCGCCTATCGCGCGGTCGAGTTCATCAAGGCCAACATCAAGCTCGACACCGGCGCTACGAAAGCGTCCGTCGAAGACTCGAAGAAGGTCGTTGCCATCTGCACGCAGTACGCGCAGAAGGGCATGCTCAACATCTTCATGGTCGTCTTCTTCTCGACGCTCGCATTCGCCTGCTTCGAGCCGTTCTTCTTCATCGGTTACCTCATCTCGATCGCGCTCTTCGGTCTCTACCAGGCCATCTTCATGGCCAATGCCGGCGGCGCGTGGGACAACGCGAAGAAGATCGTCGAGACCGAGTTGAAGATGAAGGGCACCGAGCTGCACGCGGCGGTCGTCGTCGGCGACACGGTCGGCGATCCGTTCAAGGACACGTCGTCGGTGGCAATGAACCCGGTCATCAAGTTCACGACGCTCTTCGGCCTTCTCGCCGTCGAGCTCGCGGTCGAAATGACGCGCGCGGGACAGGGTGGCCTCACCCGCATCCTCTCGGCCGTGTTCCTGCTCGTCGCGATGTTCTTCGTCTATCGCTCGTTCTACGGCATGCGCATCGGCAGCGACGACGCGCACGCGCACTGACGATTTCCGTTTCCTCTTCGAAAAGGCCGGGCGAATCCGCCCGGCCTTTTCTTTTTCGGCACAGGTCGTCCGCCGATGCAGGCGTACAGTTGCGCGCATGAAAAAACTCACCCTCGCGCTCGTCCTCGTCGCCAGCACCGCGTTCGCCGGAGAAGTCATCACCCGCGGCACCTCGATCCCGAAAGACGCGAAGGCGATCCCGCTCGCGCAGGTGCTCGCCTCTCCCGATGCGTACACGAAACAGTCGGTCATCGTGGAAGGTGTCATCGCCAGCTCCTGCACCCGCAAAGGCTGCTGGATGCAGCTCGCGCCTGCCGAAGGTGCGCAGGGCGTGCGCGTGACGTTCAAGGACTACGCGTTCTTCATTCCGCTCAACGCGAAAGGGATGAAGGTCCGCGCGGAAGGCATGGCGGTCGTGACGACGCTGTCGAAAGCGGACGCCGATCACCTGGAAGAAGAAGGCGCAAAGCTGACGCGCCAGAAAGACGGAACCGTGCTGGAAGTGTCGTTCGTCGCCAACGGCGTCGAGCTCACGCGCTGAAAATCCAGCGTCTCTGGTGGAGCGGCGGGCTTTAGCCCGCCGACTGATGCTCGGCGGGCTAAAGCCCGCCG
>DASVUA010000211.1:0-3077 GCA_036387295.1 Thermoanaerobaculia bacterium
AGCTCCAACTCCTCGCCAAAGCGGGAACGAACGGGCCGTTCGACGGCTACGTCGGCGCACTCCCGCGGCAGCTCGAGGCACTCTCGCCGACGCAGCTCGAAGACTTTGGCGAGTGTCCGCACAAGTTCCTCCTCAAGCACATTCTCGGCGTCACCGACATCGATCATCCCGAGCGCGAGCTGCAGATCAATCCGCGCGACAAAGGGACGATCGATCACGCGATTCTCGAACGCTTCTACCGCGCGACCTCGGAGCTCGATCTCGCGCAGGCCGCGGCGTCACTGCCGCAGTTGCCGGCGTCGTTCGTCTCGCGTCTCGAGTCGCTCGTCGACCAGGAGTTCGCAAACGCGGAAGAGCGCGCGCCGGCGTTCAATCGCACCATTCGCGACATGGAGCGCCGCGCGACGAAGCGCCTCTTGCGTGAGTTCCTGATTCACGATCTCGCCGATCTCGACGCGCAGCAGCTCGTGCCCCGCTTTTTCGAATACCGCTTCGGCCGGAAACATCGCGAGGCGGCCGATCATCCGGAGCCGTTCGTGGTGAATCCCGGCGGCATCGCGGTGCGCGTGGAAGGGACGATCGATCGCATCGACGCCGGCGCGAATCGCTTCCGCATCGTCGATTACAAGTCGGGGAAAGCAGGCCGCCATCAGAACCTCGGCGAGAAGATCGATCGCGGCGTCCGGCTGCAGCTCGCGCTCTACGCGATGGCCGTCGCCGAGTTTTTCGCAACCGAGCCCGAACAGATCACCGCGACCATCAAGCCGCTCGTCGTGGCCGACCTCAAGCTCGACAAGTTCGGCTTCGCGCTGCACGAAAAACGTGAGGCACTCCTGTCGACGCTCGAGATCTTCATGCGCGCGATTCTCGCCGGCGAGTTCCCCGCCTTCCCGAACGAGAACGATCTCGAATTCAACTCGTGCAAGTACTGCCCGGTGAATCATTCGTGCCGCACCAAGCACGACATCGACGAGCGTTACGCCGTGGCGCAGCATCGCGACCCGCGCACGCTCCTCGGAGGAGAGTCGCGTTGACGCTGCAGCAGGCGTTCGATTTCGCACAGCCTTCGAAGCCGGCGCCGCCCGCGGATGCTCCCCGTCCGCGCCGCAACGTGGTGATCGAAGCGGGCGCCGGCACCGGCAAGACGACGGCCATCGTGGCCGAAGTGCTGAAGCTGATGCTCGAACAGCAGGAGCTCGCACCCGAACGCATCGTGCTGATGACGTTCACCGAGAAAGCCGCGGGCGAGATCGCCGAGCGCATTCGCGGCGCACTCGAAGAATTGAGTGCTGAGTTGTCGGGTGTCGGTTCTCAGTTGTCTGTACAGCACGGCGAAACGGCACCGACAACCGACAACCGACGACCGACAATACCCCCACTCGGGTGGCCGATCGGCTCGCCGAATCCGCTGGTGAAAATCGAGAACGTCGAGAAGGCGCGCGCCGCGATCCAGCACCATCTCGCGCACGTCGACGCATTGCGCTCACAAACCATTCACTCGTTCTGTCAGTCGCTGCTGCGCAGCTTTCCGATCGAAGCGGGACTCGATCCGCAGTTCAAGATCGTGGAGGGATTCGAACGCTCGCTGCTGCACGGCCAGGCCTACGACGCCTGGCTCGATGAAGAGACGCGCGTCCATCCGGTCGATGAAGTGCTGCAGGAGTGGGAGCTCCTCTTCCAGCACGCCGGCTATCTCTTCCAGATCCGCGACCTGATCCTCGGATTGGTCGAACGGCGCGATCTGCTGAACGAGACCGAGTACGACTTCGGGTCGTACGAAGAAGTCCGCCTGCCTCTCGAAGATGCGATCCGCGCCATCCGCGGCTGCCCCGACGACGTCGGCGACGAGCAGGCGCGCCGCATCTTCGCCTACATCCGCGAGACCCCGCCGCGCGTTGCGACGCTCGACGAATGCATCGCCTACCTGCGCGACATTGCGGCGCCGATCCGCGAGGCGAATCTCCCGCGCCACGGCGTGCTGAAAGAAGCGCTCAAGATCCTGCGCAATGGCGACAAAGGGCGCTGCATCTACGACCGGCTGGTCAGCCATCGCGCGGCGATGGCCCTGCTCGCGCTCACGCGGCGCTTTCTCGATTTTCTCGACGCGGAAAAGAAGAAAGCGGGCGTCGTCGATTTCGACGATCTCCTGCTGCGGACGCATGCCCTCCTCGAAGATCAGGCCGTGCTGACGCGCGCTCGCGCGCAGTTCGATTCCATCTTCGTCGACGAGTTTCAGGACACCGACCGGACGCAAGCACGCATCATCGACAAGCTCGCGCGCGATGCGAGCGGCCGTTACGTCGAAGGGAAGACGATCGTGGTCGGCGATCCAAAGCAGTCGATCTACGGCTTCCGCCGCGCCGATCCGGAGATGTATTACGGCATGACCGAGAAGCTGGCGCGCGGCGGTGCGGAGCGGCGGGTGATCGGCGATCAATACCGTAGCGACCCGGCGCTGCTCGACTCGATCAACGCCATGTTTGCGCGGCTGTTTCCGCCCGCCGAGCACGATCCGAACGTCTTCCGTCCCGCGTACAACGCGCTCACCGCGCGCGCAAAAACGCGGCGCGAGCTCGACGCGCGCATCACCATTCTCAACGCGCAACACGACGACAAGTCGGATCGCTACTTTGCCGAAGCGGAAGGAATCGTGGAGTGGATCCGCGCGAATCGCGACGGCGGCGAACGCGATCTGCAGCGCTTCGCGATCCTCTTTCGCAGGCTGACGAAACTCGACGATTACCTCGACACGCTCGACCGCCACGGCATCGCGTACGTCCTTCCGCCCACGCGCATGTTCCTCGACCGCCGCGCGCCGGTCGACCTCCTCGCCGTCCTCCGCGCCATCGCCTATCCCTTCGACCGCGGCGCCCAGATTTCCGCCGCCCGAACGCCATACTTTGGGCTGACGGACCTCGAGATCGCGGAAGGGGTGATCGCGACGATCGACGCGGCGAATGGGAGCGCGTCTCGCGAAGTCCCGAGCTCCACGCGTGTCATCCCGAGCGAAGTCGAGGGATCCCCTGCAGATGGGCAGCAACGCCCCTCGCCGGAAGGGGATCCCGCGCCGAAGCGCG
>DASVUA010000212.1:0-3131 GCA_036387295.1 Thermoanaerobaculia bacterium
AGCTCGCGCTGCGGCAGGAAGAGCGGCGACTCTCGTCGCCGCACTCCACATCCAGTTTGCGCAATGCGCGGCTCGTGGCGAAGGGGCGTCAGATCATCGCGGCAACGCTCTTGCTGCGGTTTCTTTCGTATGGAACGTCGAGCGTCGTATCGGGCCCTCATCGTGGAAGACGACGGCGCGATTCTCAAGCTGGTCAAAATTGTGCTCGAGCGCGAGAACTTTGTGGTGGAAGGCGTCAAGAATGCCACCGCGGCAATCGAGCTCCTCAGTGTCGTCGCTTACGACCTGCTCATCGTCGACCTCATGCTGCCGGGCATCGGCGGCGAAGAGCTTCTCGGGTATCTCGAAGTCACGCAGCCGAAGCACCTCCGCCGCGTCGTCGTCACCACCGCCTCGCCGGGCCGCATGAGCTGCGAGTTCCTGCAGCGCATCTGCCGGCTCCTGGCGAAACCGTTCGACATCCACGAGCTCGTGCTGATCGCGAAGGAGTGCGCGTACTCCGATCCAGCCGACGCCGCCGAAAGCAGCGTGTCGACGGTCGTGACGCAGGAGTGACCAAGAGGAAACTGGCTGTGGCGGGAGGGCTCGAACCTCCGACCACCGGATTAACAATCCGGCGCTCTACCAACTGAGCTACACCACAGCAAACCGGCGGGGAGCGTCGATGGTTGCGGATTTCGGACGCGGTGTCAAACGACGCAGTCGCGCACGGCGCGCAGGCGTTCGACCGCCTCGTCCATGTCGGCGTGAATGCAGATCGTGTCGAACGCGATTGCGATGCGGCTGCCGTCGCGCGCCGTGACCGTGCCGTCGCGCACGAGTGACCGCGCCTGCAGTGCCGCTTCGCCAACCGTGAGTGTCGAGCCTGGAATGCCGCGCGGCGTCAGTGAGCCGTCGGGCTCGTAGCGGCGATCGGCGAAGGCTTCGCGGATGACGCGCATCCCGGCTCGACGCGCGGCTTCTGCCATTTGCGACCGATCCGGAGCGACGAGCGCAAGCGCAGGATCGACGTCGCGCATGGCCTGAACGAGCACGTCCGCGAGCGCGCGGTTCTTGTGTGCGTCGTTGTAGAGCGCGCCGTGCGGTTTGACGTGCTCGATCGCGGCGAACGTGCGCAATGCATTCAGTTGCGCGACGAGCGACACGCGCAGTTCGTCGGGCTCGAGCGAGAGCGATTTGCGGCCGAAGTTCTCACGATCGGGGTAGGAGGGATGCGCGCCGAGGCGGACGCCGTGCTCGCGCGCGCGGCGTGCGGCTTCGCGCATCGACTGCTCGTCGCCGACGTGGCCGCCGCAGGCAACGTTGGCGCTCGTGATCAGCGGCCAGATTTCGTCTTCGCCGGGCGAGCCTTCACCGAGGTCTGCGCTGAGGTCGATCACAACTCCGTTCCTCGGGTTTCAGGAAGGAGCCAGATGAGCGCGGCGCCGAGCGCGAAGAAAACCGCGTCGGCAGCGATCGAAAACCCGAGGCCGTACGTCGTGGCGGCAGCGCCGATCGCGTACGGCGCGCCCGCGGAAACGAGGCGGCCGGCGTTGTAGCAGAAACCTTGGGCGGTGGCGCGGATGCGCGTCGGGAAAAGCTCCGCGAGCATCGCACCGAACAGCGAAAAGTAGCCGTGCGCAAAGTAGCCGACCAGCGGGCCGATGAAGAGCAGCGTCAAGGCGGAGCGTGCGCCGAACGCGAAGATCGGCACGACCGCGGCCGCGGCAATCATGAAGAGCGTGAACGCGGGACGGCGGCCGATCTTGTCTGCAATCCAACCAAAACTGATGTAGCCGAGAAACGCGCCGAGTTGCAGGACGATCAGCCAGGCGGCCGATTTCGTCACCGTCAACCCGGCGCCCCCCTGCTCGAGCGGCGAGGCGAGAAACGCCGGCAGCCACGAGGTGACGCCCCAGTACGCGACGAGCACGCAACTGGCGACGAGCGTCGCGAGAAACGTCCGTTTCCGGAACTCCGGCGCGAACATTTCTCCCCATCGTGCAGGCGTTCTGTCGCGCTCGCGCCACACCTGCGGCTCTTCGACATTGCGGCGCACATAGAACGCGAGCACGGCCGGCGCGGCGCCGATGAGAAAGAGAACGCGCCAGCCGAAGCGCTCGAGCACGAGCGCGGACAACGCAGCGGCGATCAGCGCGCCGATGGCCCAGCCGGACTGCATGATCCCCATCGCCTTCGCGCGATGCTTCGCCGGCCAGGTCTCCGCGACCAGCACCGAGCCGCACGACCATTCGCCGCCCATGCCGAAGCCGACCAGCACGCGCCAGGCGATGAGCTGCCAGAGGTTCTGCGCGGTGGCCATGCCGGCCGTCGCGCCGGAGTAGAGAAGGATGCTGATCGTCATCGCGCGCACGCGGCCGATGCGATCGGCGATGCGGCCAAACGCGATGCCGCCGATCGCGCTCGCAACGAGCGCGGTGACGATGGGGAGACTGATCTGCGATTTCGTCAGCCCGAACTCCTGCTGAATCGGCAGGAGGGCGAACGTGAAGAGGAGAAAGTCCATCGCGTCGAGCATCCAGCCGAGCTGCGCGGCAAAGAGCGCGCGCCACGCTTTGCGATCGACGTCCTGCATGCAGCCGAGTCTATCGCGGCCGGCTTGCTTCTCCACGGGACGGCGGTGCTACGCTCGCGCGCCATGCACGACGTCTTCATGGCCGCCGCAATCGAGGAAGCGCAGCAAGGTCTCGCCGAGGGTGGGATTCCGATCGGATCGGTGCTCGTGCACGACGGCAAGATCATCGGACGTGGACACAATCGCCGCATCCAGCGCGGCAGTCCGACACTGCACGGCGAGATGGACGCGCTCGAAAACGCCGGGCGCCTGCCTGCGCGCGTCTATCGCGAATGCGTGATCTACACGACGCTGTCGCCCTGCTCGATGTGCAGCGGCGCGATTCTTCTGTATGGGATTCCGCGCGTGATCGTCGGGGAGAATCAGACGTTCATGGGCGAAGAAGAATTGCTGCGCGCACGCGGCGTCGAAGTGGAGGTGCTGCAGGACGCGACGTGCATCGAGTTGATGACGACGTTCATCCGCGAGCGTCCCGACCTCTGGAACGAAGACATCGGCGAGCCGTAGGGACGACGAGGGGCCTCCGGCGGGCCGGCACGGCCGGCGGCGGTTGTTG
>DASVUA010000213.1:0-3808 GCA_036387295.1 Thermoanaerobaculia bacterium
GTTCAAAATGTGGAGCGCGTCGGCGCGATAGGTGGTGTTGCTGCAGATCGCCTGCGCTGTCAGCGTGCCCAGCGGTTGCGGCCGATCTTCAGCGCACAGCGGACAGGTCCGTCGCCTCATCGCGCCGCAGGATATCGCAGCATACGTGCGGGTGGCGGGTGGTGGGGCGAAGCGGAGTGACGTCGTAGAATCTCTACAGAGGCCGTGGCGCGGGGCGCATCAGCGGGGAACGATGTGGTGATTTTCGAATCGTCCGACCTTGTCGCTTGTGACTTGGCGGCGGCGGCGCTGCAGGCGGCTGGCATCGCCTACTCGCGAGCGACGTTTGCGGGCGGCGTCGAGACCGTTCCGACTCTACAACCGGCGCCGGGACCGGGGACGATATTTTTGATTCGTGTTCCGCGGGAAGAGGCGGCGCGCGCGAAGAAAGTTGTCCATCGATTCACCGCCGATGTGCGCGCACCCGAGGAACGCGCGCGGGATGCGCGCCGGCGCCGCGCAGGCCGGATCGTGTTCTGGATTACGTTCAGCCTCATCATTGCCAAACGCGTTTACGATCTCTGGTCTGGATAGCCGATCGCGCTCGGGGAACTGCGTGTGGAGCGCGCGCCGTAATGGCTTACAGCGCATACCGCTGCATCCGTCGATAGAGCGCTCCTCGCGATAATCCAAGCGCCTCGGCGGCTTTGCTGACGTTGCCGTCGTAGCGGACGAGCGCTTTCCGGATGAGCAGCGATTCAACGTCTTCGATGCTCATGTCGTCGAGGCGGCGTTCGGGCGGGGGTTGCAGGCCGAGGGCGCTGCGGGCGATGGTCGTGCCGGTGGACATGAGGACCGCGCGCTCGACGACGTGCTCGAGCTCGCGAACGTTGCCCGGCCAGGTGTGATCGAGCAGCGCTTTCATCGCTTGCGCGTCGAATGCTTCGATCCGTTTTCGATATCGCTGTGCGTGCAATGCGAGGAAATGCGCGGCCAGCGGAGGAATGTCTTCGCGCCGCTCGCGCAGCGGCGGAATGCGGATCTCGACCGTGTTGAGCCGGAAGAGGAGGTCCTGGCGAAAACGGCCGGCCGCGACTTCGTCTTCGAGCGGCGCGTTGGTGGCCGAGATGAGCCGCACGTCGACGCGGCGCGTTTGCGATGAGCCGACGCGCTCGAATTCGCCCGTTTCGACGACGCGCAGCAGCTTCGATTGACCGGCGAGGGGCACGTTCGCGATCTCGTCGAGAAAGAGCGTACCGCCGTCCGCAAGCTCGAAGCGGCCGGTGCGGTCGGTGCGTGCGTCGGTGAACGCCCCTTTCACGTGGCCGAACAATTCGCTTTCGAAGATCGACTCCGAGAGGCCGCCCGCGTTGACGGTGACGAGCGGTTTCTGCGCGCGTTTCGACGCGGCGTGCAGCGCGCGTGCGACGACGCCTTTGCCGCTGCCGTTTTCGCCGCGAATGAGCACGTTCGCATCCGACGGTCCGACCCGCTCGATGATCTCCAGCACCGGACGCATGACCGGCGACGCGGCGATGATGTCGAAGGGACGTGGCGACGCCGTTTCGAGCCGCTCGTTGCGTCGCAGCGCGCGCCCGAGATCGAGCTGCTTCTGCACCACCGCGAGCAGACGCTCGTTGTCCCACGGCTTCTGCACGAAATCGCGCGCACCTTTCTGCATCGCGTCGACGACCAGCTCGATCGACGCCCACGCGGTCATCACCACTACCGGCAGCGTGCTGTCGAACGCGTGCAGATGTTCGAGCAGCTCGATGCCTTCGGTGCCGGACGTGGTGTCGCGCGTGTAATTGAGGTCGATGAGCACGAGATCGAACTGGCGTGCGCCGACCGCGCGAATCACCGCGCCGGGCGAATTCGCGGTCTCGACTTCGAAGCCCTCCGGCTTGAGCAGCAGCCGGAGAGCCTCGAGGATGTCGGGTTGATCGTCGCCGATCAGAATGCGAGTGCGCGTCATCGAAGCGGCTAATCGTAGCGAATCGCCACGAGCGGATTGACGCGCGTGGCGCGATGTGCGGGGATGTAGCTGGCGACGAGCGCGATGATGCCGATCAGCGCGCAGATCGAGGCGAACGTGACGGGGTCGGTCGGCGTGACGCCGTACAGCAGCGAGGTCATGACGCGCGTCGCAGCGATGGCGACCGCGATGCCGCCGAGCAACCCGAAGATGACCATCTTCAGTGCCTGTCCGACGACGAGCCTGAAGATGTCGCCGCTCTCGGCTCCGAGCGACATGCGAATGCCGATCTCCGAGGTGCGCTGCGTGACCATGTAGCTCATGATCGAGTAGATGCCGACCGCCGCGAGCACGAGCGCGAGACCGGCGAGCATCGAGGTGAGGACGAGCATGAAGCGGCGCGAGGCGAGGGAGGCGGAGCGCATCTGCTCGAGCGTCTGGATGGCGATGATCGGCTGTTCACGATCGATGCGGCGCAGCGCGGCGCGAAGCGACGGACCGAGCGTCGCGGCATTCGGAGCGCGCACGACGAAGCTGAGGCGCCGCGACACCGACTGCGTATTCGCGACGTAGAACGCCGGCCGCGGCGTTTCGAGCAACGACGTGAAACGGGTGTCTCCGACGACGCCGACGATCGTCCGCTGCGTGTCGCCGTCGCCGACCGTGACCGTCCGGCCGATCGGGTTTTCATTGGGGAAGAACTTCTTCACGAAGCTCTCGCTCACGACCATGGCGCGCGTGCCGTTCGGCACGTCTTCTTCCGTGATCGCGCGGCCGCGAAGAAGCGGAATGCCCATCGCCTTGAAGAACCCGGGCGTGACGGTCGAGAAGATCGCGGTGGGCCACTGCCCGAGCGGGAACGGCGGCCGTCCGTCGATCTGAAACGAGAAGATATTTTCCTGATTGCCGAGCGGCAGCGCGCTGGCCGCGCCGACGGCGGTGACGCCGGGAAGCGCGGCGAGCTCCGCGAGTGCACGTTTCTGATACTGGATCACGCCCGCGTCTTCCGGAAAGGCGGCGGAGCGGATCGCGACTTCGATGGTGATGGCGTTGCGATACTCGTAGCCGGGATCGACTCCGCTCAGGCGCAGAAAGCTGCGCAGCAGCAGGCCGGCGCCGACGAGGAGGATCACGGAGAGCGCGATCTCGGAGACGACGAGCACGTTGCGCACGCGATTGCGGCGGCGTCCTTCGGTCGAGCCGCGGCTTCCTTCTTTCAGCGCTTCGACGAGGTTCGTCTTCGACGCCGAAAGCGCCGGCGCGACTCCGAACACGATCCCGGTGAGGATCGACAGGGCGAGCGTGAAGAGCAGGACGGTGCCGTTGATGGCGATGGTGTCGACGCGCGGAATCTCCGGCGGCGCCATCGCGACGAGGAGGTCGACCGACCAGGTCGCGAGCAGCAGACCGGTGGCGCCGGCGAGGATGGAGAGCAGCACGCTTTCCACCAGCAGTTGAGAAATGATCCGGCCTCGCGTCGCGCCGAGGGCGGCGCGGATCGAGATCTCCTTGTGCCTTACCGCGGCGCGGGCGAGGAGCAGGTTCGCCACGTTCGCGCAGCCGATCAGGAGCACGACCCCGACGGCGCAGAGCAGCACGATGAGCGCGGGGCGAACGTCGCGCACGATGACGTCGTGCAGCCGATCGGTATTGAAGGTGAGGCCGGTGTTCGATTCGGGATACTGCTTCTCGAGGCGCTTGGCGATCGTCTTCAGTTCGGCGCGCGCCTGTTCGACGGAAACGCTGTTGCGCATGCGGCCGATGACGTCGATCCAGATCGCGCCGCGTCCGCCGCCTTCCGCGTCTTCGATCTCCTGACCGAGCGACATCCAGAAGTCGGGCTTTCCGACGCTG
>DASVUA010000214.1:0-2041 GCA_036387295.1 Thermoanaerobaculia bacterium
CGGCGGCAAAGCCGCCGCTTTCTACGCGGTGGCAGAGCCACCGCGCGCCGCAGCTTCGCAGCGGCGACTGGCGTCGCCGCACTCCAAACTGAACGCGCTTGTGGCAGGCGGCGCGTATGCATCCCGGGCGTCGTCGCCCTCTCGCAGCTCGGATGAAGCGTGTTGGTGTGGAGTGCGGCGGCAAAGCCGCCGCTCTCTACCCGGTGGCAGAGCCACCGCGCGCCGCAGCTGTGCTGCGGCGAGTGAAAGCGGCGACTGGCGTCGCCGCACTCCAGACTGCGGCTCACCCGCGGTGAAAACGTGGGAACCTCGTCCGCCTCGTTCAGATCGAGGCTACGAACGAGCCGCAGGCGCGGTTGAACTCGGCGGCTTGTTCGTAGTTCGAGAGGTGGGCGGCGTCGGGGATGCGTACGACTCGGGCGCGCGGCAGTTTTGCGGCCATTCGTTCGGCGTCGGCGGGAGGGGTGATCGTGTCCTGCTCGCCGACGAAAATCAGGGCCGGGACGGTGATTTTCGATAACCAGGGCGTCGAATCGGGCCGCGTCGCCATGGCCTGCAGTGCAGCGATCACTCCTTCCGGCGAAGAGGTGCTCATGATCTCCCGCACGCGTTCTTTCATCTGCTGCGGAGCGGCGGAAGTGAGCATTTTCGGCAGCATCGCGTCGACGATCGGGAGTACGCCGGCGGTCTTCACTTTTTCGACCGAGTCGTAGCGCCCCTTGCGCGCTTCCTCTGTGTCGGCGGTTTCGCGCGTGTCGATGAGCACGAGCCCGCGCACCCGCGCCGGGGCGAGGCGGGCGATGGCGAGGGAGATGTAGCCGCCCATCGAGAGTCCGGCGAAGACCGCGCCGTCGAGGCCGCGCTGGTCGAGGATGTCGATGGTCATGCGCGCGTAGTCTTCCATGGTGAGCGTCCCGCCGTCGGGGCGCGATTGCCCGAAGCCCGGCAGGTCGGGCATGACATGCCGCACGCCGCGGATCGCGAGCTGGTGTTCGAAGATCGAGGAGGCGAGCGGGAATCCGTGAATCCAGACGACCGGAACGCCCTCGCCGAGGTCGGTGATGTTCAGCATTTCCCGAGTTTATCCCGAGCGTAGAGAGGATTCTGGCGACCAGCGCGCCGGCAGCACGCCACCGCAATGCGGCAGGAGATGCCTCGCTTCGGTCGGGATAAACTGCGCCGCATCGACCTCGCCATCATCGTCACCTATCTCGCCGCGGTGATCGCCGCCGGCGTCTGGTTCGGCCGGCGCCAGCACACCACGCGTCAGTACTTTCTCGCGAGCGGCAACGTGCCGTGGTGGGCGATCGCCGCGTCGATCGTGGCGACCGAGACCTCGACCATCACCTTCATCTCCGTCCCCGGAATCGCATGGGCGAAAGGGGGCGACTTTCGTTTCCTGCAGGTGGTCCTCGGCTACGTCATCGCCCGTTTCATCATCGCGGCGGTGTTCATGCCTTCGTATTTTCGCGGGCAGCTCGTCACCGTGTACGAGCTGCTGCAGACGCGCTTCGGTCCTTCGGTGAAAGCGCTCGCCGCTTCGCTGTTCGTCGTCATGCGGACCGTTGCGGACGGCGTGCGCCTGCTCCTCACCGCGTATGTGATCGCCGCGCTGCTGCCGGCGGTCGACGTCGCCACCGCCATCGCGCTCCTCGGCGTCATCATGATCATCTTCACGCTCATCGGCGGGATCGAAGCGATCGTCTGGATCGAAGTCGTACAGCTCGCGATCTACGTCGGCGGCGCCGTCGCCGCGGCGGTCGTGCTGATGAACGGCGTGGGACTCGAGACGGCGATCGCCGCCGGGTCGGGGGCCGGCAAGTTCCGGCTGTTGGACTTCTCGTTCGATCTCACGAAGACGTTCACGTTCTGGTCAGGCCTCATCGGCGGCACGTTCCTCACGCTCTCGACGCACGGCACCGATCAGTACATGGTGCAGCGCTATCTCTGCACCGACCGTCCGCGCAGCGCCGCGAAAGCGGTGATCGTCTCGGGGCTCGTCGTGCTGGTGCAGTTCGCGGTGTTTCTCTTCATTGGCGTG
>DASVUA010000215.1:0-2209 GCA_036387295.1 Thermoanaerobaculia bacterium
CGCGCGTGCGCGGCCGCGGCCTGTTCGCCGCGATCTGCGCGGCGTCCGTGCTCCTCGCGCTCGGGACGCACACGCCGCTGTTCCGCTGGCTTTACGACCTCGGCGTCGCGCGCTCGATCCGCTATCCGGAGAAGTTCGTCATCATGGGGATCTTCGCCAGCGTCGTCTTCGGCGCGCTGACCTTCGACGCCTTGCTGCGTGGCGAGCAGCGCGTGCGCCGATTCGCCATCGCGTTCGCCGCCGCGACGTCCGTCCTCGCCATCGCCGCGCTCGCGTTCACGTACGCGCCGGCGGCAGCGAGCGCGTTCCGTACCTTCTGGAATCTCGACCCTGCAACGAGCGTCGATGACAAGCTCGCGTTCTCACGCCTCGGCTGGGGCATCGCAGCGCTGCGCGGACTGCTGCTCGCCGCGCTGCTCTTCGCCATGCCGCGCCTCCGCCGCGGACTCGCCGTCGCGCTGGCGATCACGTTCGTCGTCGCCGATCTCGGCACGTTCGTTCCCGATCTCGCTCCCCGCGCGCCGGTCGCGTTCTACAGCGATCCGCCGCCGGTCGTGCACGAGCTCGCGGGCGACCGCGACACGTACCGCATCTTCAGCATTCAGGAATGGACGCCGAAAGCGCGCAACAAGCAGGCCTACATGGCTCGCAACCCTCATCTCTTCCTCCTGCTCCGCAACGCGCTGAGCGGTCTCGCGCCTGCCACGTACGGATTCCGCGGCGCGATGGAAGTCGACTACGACCTCACCTCGCTCGCCGTCACCGACGACTTCGTCCGCGCCGCGTGGGAACTGCGCGACCGCTCGAACGACTGGCTGAACTACGTCGCCGCGATGTCGAACATCCGCTACATCGGCCTCTTTCGTCCGCTCGAACCGGAGCTCGCACGCGCGGGCGGCGACGTGCGCCTCATCCGCCCGACGCGCTTCGTCGGAGGGCTGCAGAGCCCGCGCTACTACTTCGCACCCGAAGTCGTGACCGCGCGCACGCGCAAAGACTTCGTCGACGCGCTCGCGAGCGGGCGGCATTCGAAACAGGCCGCGTTCGTCGACGGCTCGCCGTTCACCCCCGCGCCCGCGCGAGTCCTCCGCTGGAGCGAAACGGCGAACAGCGCGCGCATCGACGTCGCCTCTTCGGGCGACGCGTTTCTCGTCATGAGCGTCACCGCGCACAAGTACTGGACGGTCACCATCGACGGCGTCGAAGTGCCGAGCATCGTCACCAACCGCACCTATCAGGGAGTGGTCGTTCCGCGCGGCTCGCACGTGGTGCGGATGCGTTACGCGAACCCTCTCATTCCCGCCGGCGGCGCGATCTCGCTGGCCACCCTGATCGCGCTTTTGTTCGCTGGCCGCAGACGAGGAGCCGCCAGTACAATGCGCGACCTGTGACTGAAGCCCGGCGACACGATTCCATCGCGCTCGCGATCCTCGCACTCATTGCCACGCTGTTGTTCATCGACGTCGTCGTCGGTTCGCACAACTTCTACCTGCGCGACCTCACCCGCTACTACTACCCGACCAAACAGGTCGTGCGGAACGTAGTGCTCAACGGTGAGTTTCCGTACTGGAACCGCAGCTTCGCCGGCGGCCAGCCGATCGCCGCGAATCCGGAGCACGAGGTCTTCTATCCGCTGACGTGGCTGATCCTGCTGCCCGACTACGATTTCGGCTATCGCTGGCACATCCTCATCCACATCTACATCGGCCTGTTCGGCATGTACGCGCTGCTTCGCTCGATGCGGCTGCGCGCGTTTTCGGCCGCGTTCGGCGCGCTCGCCTTCGCGCTCGGCGGCATCTACATGTCGTACATCAACCTCCTGCCGATCATGTTCTGCATCGCATGGCTGCCGCTCACGTGTCTGTTCACGCGGCGGTTCCTGTTCACGCCGAACGTGCGGAACTTCGCGCTCGCCTCGCTTTTCCTCGGGCTGCAGATGCTGGTGGGCGAGCCGACGTCGATCGCGCAGACAGGCCTGATTCTCGGAATGTACGCGCTCTATCGCGGCTGGTACGCGGCGCGCGATGCGGACCTGCCGTGGACCGCCGCGATTCCGGAGATGCTGACGCGCGTCTTTTTCATCGGCCTCATCTCCATCGCCGGATTTTGTGTCGGCGCGGCGCAGATGCTGTCGGCCGTCGATCACGTCGGCGACTCCGCCCGATCGCGGCCGTTCGAGTTCTCGCTCGTCAGCGCGTGGAGCATGCCG
>DASVUA010000216.1:0-4801 GCA_036387295.1 Thermoanaerobaculia bacterium
GCGCCATCGATTTCGTGACGCGCGTCGGGAGACCGATCGCGTCGAGCACTTCCGCCAGCTCGCCCAGACGCTGACGGACGAACGGTTCGTCCGCGGCCGGCGCGAGCCGCACGCCGCGCGTCAATCCTTTGATCTGCACCGATTCGTGCGTCAGCGGCCGCGTCGCGCTGATGGCTACGCGGCGTGTGGTCGCGACATTCGCGACCGTTTCCTGCCCGGTCGCAGCCGGGATGTAGACCGTGACGGCCTCCAGCCGGTCTTTCGACGCGATCGCGATTCCGCGGCAGCAGGTGGGGATTCCGTCCGCGTCAACGGTGCCGACGAGGATCGACGTACCGCCGTCCAGCCACCCTGCCAGTCGTTCCTGAAACATAGAGTCTGCGCATTTTAGGATCTTTTTAGGATTCGTAGAACGCGGCCGACGAGAGGCGATCAGCGTCCGCCGAGGACGCTCGCCAGGACCTCGAACGACTTCAGTTCATGCCCGAGAAACGCGCGCCGCACGAATCCGGAGAGCGAGCGCACTTCCATCAGCACCTCGAGCGGAAACGTGCGTGCCGCGAACTCTTCGACCGGCAGGCGCAGGGCGTCGAGCGCGTCGGCGACGTCGTTGCTGACGAGGAACGCGTCGCGTGTCGCGCAGTTCCCGCAGACGAAGCCTTCCGCGCGCTGATCGAACCGCAGCGGACGCCCGAGGTGCTGGCCGCACTCCCGGCAATCGCGGAGCGACGGAAAAATCCCCGCCACGCGCAGCGTCCAGATCTCCGCGTACGTCACGATCGGCAACGGATGCACGCCTTCGAGCAGCGCGCCGGTGGTGCGGTCGAGCAGGCGATAGAGCGTTTCGGCAGGATCGTTTTCAGGGGCGAACGTATCGACGAGCTCCGCGATGTAGGTCGCGCCGACGCTGCTGACGAGGTTCTGCTGCGCCGGAAACAGCGAGCGCACGAGATCGACCGATTCGATGCGCACGACCTCTTCCGATTCGCGCTCGCTGTAGCCGATGCGCACCTTGGCCAGCGGCTCGAGCGAGGCGCCGAAACGGCTGCGGATCGCCCGTGCGCCGTACGCCCATCCTTTGCGCTTGCCATGATCGGGCGTGAGGAAAACGACCATCTTGTCCCGCTCGCGGGCCGGAAAGGTGTGCAGGATGATCGCTTCCGTCCGCTCGGTCTTCAACGCGCGAAGGTTACACTGCGGTCTCGATGCTCATTCATCCCGCCGAGGCCCGGCGACGCTTTCGCGAATACGCCGCGGGGGAGATCACGACCGAGAACCTCGCCCATGGCGCTCTGCTCATCGCGCTCGAGGATTATCCCGGTCTCGACGTCGACCATTATCTCGACGAGCTCGATGCGCTCGCCGCGCGCATCGAGAAGCGTTGCGATAAAAACGAGCCGCTCGTCTTTCGTCTCGGCCATCTCCACAGCGAGATGTTCGACGTCGATCGCTACGCCGGCGACGCCACGAATTACTACGACCCGCGCAACGCGTATCTCAATGAAGTGATCGAGCGGAAAACCGGCATTCCGATCACCATCTCCATCGTCTTCCTGCACGTCGCGACGAAGCTCGGGTTCAAAGCCGCGGGCGTCGGCTTGCCGGGGCACTACATCGTCAAGGTGCAGTTCGATTTGAACGAGCTCTACGTCGATCCGTTTCACGGCGGCACGACGTTGACACTCACCGAGATCGGCACGCTGCTGCGTGAAGTGAGCGGCGGCACGATCGCTTTGTCTCCCGAGCATCTCCGCGCCTGGAGCGGCCGTCAGACGCTCGCGCGCGTGCTCGCGAACCTGCAGAACATGTGGACCCGCAACGGCGACGCGCGCCGCGCTGCCTCGGCGCGCGAGCGGATGGAGATCCTGGCCGCCGGTCTGCCATGAAGTTGTTCGTCACGATTCTCGAAGAGACGTGCGGCGCCGCGATCGACGCGATCCGCGCGCTGCGCCACGAGCACGACGGCGTCGAGGTGCGCGCGGAGAGGTTTCCGTCCATCGACCTCCACGCGATCCGCGCCGCGACGGAGAAGCAGATCATCCTCACGTACAGAACCGGAGCGACGGGAGTTCAGCCCGTCGGTCGCGTTGCAAACGAGAGCAGCGACGCGCTCGCGGCGGGCATCGATTTGGTCGACGTCGAATGGCATGACGGCGTCGAGATCGACGTGCCCGAACGGACGGTGCTGTCGCATCACGATTACGAAGGCGTTCGCGACGTCGAGCGCATTTTCGCCGCCATGCGCGCGCGCGGTTGCGCGCACACGAAACTCGCCGCGACGCCGCTCGACTTTGCCGACAACCTGCGCCTCCTTTCGCTGCTGCCGGGGACGGTCATCGGAATGGGGGAGCGCGGCCTCTACTCGCGCATCCTCGCGCCGTTCAAAGGCGCAGAGCTCGCGTTCGTCGCGGCAACGCATGTCGCGGCACCCGGCCAGCTGACGCTCGAACGTGCGCTCGAGATCTACGGCCGCGGGTTATTGCGCGCTGAAAAAGTGTTCGCGGTGGCCGGCAATCCGGCAGGACACAGTCTCTCGCCTTCGATCCACAATCGCCTGTTTCGCGAGAAAGGGGTGCCGGCCGCGTACACGATCGCGTCTGTGGAACGCTTCGCGGAACTGACCGGCGCGTTTCTTCGTGGCGAGCCGTGCGGACTCAGCGTCACCGCGCCGTTCAAAGATGACGCGTATGCGTTCGCACAAGAGCAGGGTGCCGAGATCGGCGAGAACGCCGCGCGCGCTCGCGCCGTGAACACGCTCGTCAACATCGACGGCAAGATCCTCGCGGACAACACAGACGTCGACGGCTTCGCCGCGCTCCTGCCACGCGCAAGGAGCGCCGGGATCGTCGGCGCGGGCGGCACCGCGCGCGCGGCGCGCGTGGCGCTCGAAAACGCCGGCATTCCGGCCACGGTCTTCAATCGCACCGCGTCCAAAGCGGACGCTCCGCTCGAGGCGCTCGCCGGTTTCGACGGAGACCTCATCATCAATACACTCCCTGCCGGCGCCGGCGTCGCCATTCCGCCTTGCCGCACGTACATCGAAGCGGCGTACGGCGGCGAGACGAGAGAGGTCGAGGCCGCACAGCGCATCGGCGGCCTCGAACTGCTGCACGCGCAGGCCATTCGCCAGCACGAGCTCTTCATGAAGGTGTTCCATGGACTTTGACGTCATCCCGGTCGTGCGCGAACTGAGCGCCGACACCGTCACACCCCTCGTTGCCTTCGCCGCGCTTTCGGGCGCCACGGAGGAAGCGTTTCTGTTCGAGAGCGTGGAGCGCGGCGAGAACGTCGGCCGCTATTCGTTCATCGGATTCGAGCCGCGCCGCAATCTCCGCTTCGACGCGAGCGTGAGCGATCCCGTTCGCCTGCTGAACGACGAGCTGGTGCCGTTGCGCGTCGAAGGCGAAGACGCATTGCCGCCGTTCTTCGGCGGCGCGGTCGGCTACTTTTCGTACAACGTGGCCGGATGGTCGGAGCGGATCCCCGACTCGCATCCGAACGACCTCGGCATCCCCGACGCGAAGCTGCTCTTTTTCGACAACGTCGTCGTCTTCGATCACGTGCGCCAGCGGATGTACGTCGTGGCGAACGTCTTCACGAAAGACGGCTCGATCGACGAAGCAAACGCGCGGCTCGATCGCGCCATCGCACGCCTGCGCGACGCGGCGGTCGAGCCGCTCGCATTTCCGCGCGACGTCGAAACGCTGCCGTTTCGCTCCACGCACACGCAGCCCGAATACGAACAGATGGTGCGCGAGGCGAAAGAAGAGATCGCGGCGGGCGAGATTTTCCAGATCGTCTTGTCGCAGCGGTGGGAGACCGAGTTCCCGACCTCGGAGGCGTTGACGCTCTATCGCACGCTGCGCTCCATCAATCCGTCGCCATACATGTTTCTGCTGCGAACGCACGAATGCACGCTGGTCGGCGCGTCACCCGAAATGCTGGTGCGCGTGACAGGCGACGTGGCCGAGACGCGTCCGATCGCCGGCACGCGTCCGCGCGGCGCGACGCACGCGGAAGACCTCGCGCACGAGCAGCATCTCCTCGCCGACCCGAAAGAAAACGCGGAGCATCTGATGCTCGTCGATCTCGGCCGCAACGATCTCGGCCGCGTCTGCGCCAGCGGCAGCGTGGAAGTCGACGATTTCAAGCACGTGGAGCGCTACAGCCACGTGATGCACATGGTCACCGACGTTCACGGCCGTCTGCGCGAGGACAAGACGCCGGTCGATGCGTTCCTTTCCTGCTTTCCCGCCGGCACCGTCAGCGGCGCTCCGAAGATCCGGGCCATGGAACTGATCGATCGTTTCGAACAGGCGCGCCGCGGTCCTTACGCCGGCGCGGTGGCGTACTTTGCGTTCAACGGCAATCTCGATTCGTGCATCACGATCCGCACCGTGACGCTCGCGAACGACCGCGCGTACGTGCAGGCCGGCGGCGGTATCGTCTTCGATTCCGATCCGGAGACGGAGTACATGGAGACGGTGAACAAAAGCGCCGCGGTGAAACGCGCCATCAGCGTCGCGCGCGCGATCCTCGCGCAGCGCTGACGGGTTTAGAGCTGCGGCTGCGCGGGCGCCGTCGTGGAGACGAAGCGGATCTTCTCGATGCCGGCCGCGTGGAGAAAGTCGGCGAGTTTCTTCTCGCCGTTCTCGTTCGCCAGCTTCAGCACGCCGCGCTTCACCGCTTCGTCGTGGATGTTCTTTTCCGCGTGTTGGCGCGCGCGGGTCTCGAGGCCGACGTCGGCGCGGCGCAACACGCCGGTGTCGCGTGTCAGCACGCGTGACTTTTCGCTGTCGAC
>DASVUA010000217.1:0-4679 GCA_036387295.1 Thermoanaerobaculia bacterium
AGCCCGCCGGCCGTGGTTGACGTCGGCGGGCTGAGAGCCCGCCGCTCCACAGGTTTCGTGCGCTCATTTGCCGTCGATCTTGACTTCGACGCGCTGGCCGAGCTTCAACGGTGTTTTCTCGGTGAATGCGATTTTTACGAGCAGGACGCGTGTGTCGATCGGTTTCGACGGGTCCTGCGGTTTGAGGCGGCGGTTCACGACCGCGTCGGGGATTTCTTCGATCGTGCCCCGCCAGGTGCGGCCGAAACCTTCCGCTACCACTTCCGCGGTTGCGCCGAGGTGCATGCGCGCGGTGTCGTATTCGTCGATCTCCGCCTCGACCCGCATCTTCCCGAGATCGGCTACGGTGACGACTGCCTCACCGGCATCGACGGTTTCGCCCGGGTGGACGTGACGCGTGATGACGACACCGTCGATCGGAGCCGTGATGACGGTCTTCTCGACGAGCGCGTCGAGGCGCCGCACTTCGGCTGCCGCCGATGCGAGCCGCGCGCGAGCGGAATCGAGATCGCGATCTGCTTTGTCCCACGACTGTTTCGAGCCGACGTCTTCCTGAAAGAGATGCTTCGCCCGCTCGACTTCTGCCGCGAAGAGCCGGATGTCTGCTTCGGCTTCACCGACGCGTGCGCGCGCCACGGCAAGGGCAGCGCGCGTGTCGTCCGCTTTGATGACCGCGATGACGTCGCCCGCGTGAACCGATTGTTTTTCCTCCACCGCGAGGCGTTCGATCGTGCCGGCGACGTCGGTGCCGATCGTCACTTCCGCGCCGGGATACGTCACCACTCGTCCCTCGGCAACGACGCGCGGCGTTTGCGCGCTGGCGGCAGGCTGCGGCGTGGCGTTCGGCTTCGGCCGGTTCGCGCGCACCTGCACGACGGTGGCGACGAGAATGAGCAGTCCGAGAATGGGATAAAGAATGCGGTTCATACGAGCTCTCCGTCCTGAATCTTCACGACGCGGTCTGCGATCGTGCGTACTTTCGGGTCATGGGTGACGATGACGAGCGCGCGGTTCTCCTGCTTGGCGAGCGCGCGAAACATTTCGAGGACTTGCGTGCCGACGGTCGAGTCGAGGTTCGCCGTCGGCTCGTCGGCGAGCAGAATCGGCGCGTTGCCGGCCAGCGCGCGGGCGATCGCGACGCGCTGCTTCTGTCCGCCGCTCAACTCGCGCGGCAGGAAGTGCTGCCGATCGCCGAGGCCGACCGCTTCGATGACGCGTTCCGCTTCGAGGCGTGCGTCACGTCCTTTGACGCGCTTCACGTTCAGCGCGTACTCGACGTTCTCGATCGCGGTGAGCGACGGGAAGAGATTGAATTGCTGAAAGACGAAACCGAGCGACTTGCGGCGCACCGCGGCGAGCGATTTCTCACTCACCTCCACTCCTTCGATCACGACTTCGCCTTTCGAAGGAGTGAGGATGCAGCCGAGGATCGAAAGGAACGTGGTCTTGCCGGAACCGGAAGGACCTTCGAGCGCAACGATCTCGCCGCGATCGACCGAAAAGTCGATTCCTTTGAGCACCGTGACGACTTCGCGTCCTTCCTGAAAGTGCTTTTCGACACGCCGGGCAGTGAGTACAGACATGGGTTCTCCTTTCAGGTTCTGAACACGAGCGCCGGATCGATCGACGCGACCTTGCGGAACGAGATGAGCGCCGCACCTAGGCAGAGCGCGACCGCGCCGATGAGAACGGCGATGTAGAGCTCTGTCGGAATGATGAGTTTCAGGTCGATCTTCGCCATCACCGGACGCAGCGCAAAGGCCTGCAGTGCGCCGAGAGCGAAGCCTGCGATCGCGGCGATCGTCGCCTGCTTGCCGAGGATCAGATAGATGTCGCTGTTGCCGCCGCCGATCGCTTTGACCGTACCGAACTCGCGGATGTGCTCCATGGTCGAGGTGTAGAGCGTTTGCGCGACGACCACGATCCCGACCAGGCAGCCGAGAAAGACCGTGATGTACATGTTCAATCCGAGGCCGGTCGACTCGATCCAGTAACTGCGGGAACGCTTCGCCCACTCTTCTTTCGTGAACACATCGTTGTAAGGAAGGCGCGTCTGCAGTTCTTTGCGTACCGCCTCGACGTTCGCTCCTGGCGCGAGCTTCACGAGCACGTACGTCGTATTGCCGCGCATCACGTTTTCGTTGAGCGCCTGCGCGAGGCGGTAATCCATGAAGGTGAGCGGCGTTGTGGTGAACGACTTCGCGTCGACCGTGCGGCCGATGATCTTGAGGCGCCGGCCGAGCACTTCGCGATACTCGTTCACCTGAAACTCGCCCCAGCGCTTCTTGGCCGAGTCGTCGAGCACCATGTAGGGGCCGCGGCGGAGATCGGCGAGATTTCCTTCCACCACGTTCTGCGGAAAGTTCCACGCTTCGAAGTTCTCCAGCGCGTACACCTCGGTGCCCTCGACCGCGCCCGTCGGCAGGTTCACGTTCATGAACCAGACGATCAGGTTGTCCGCCTTCGCCACGCCCGGAGTCGAGCGGACGCGCTTGATGTACGTCTCCGGAAACGTGTGCGCAAAGTCGACGTTCGGCGTGTTGTGCGACGTCACCCAGAGATCGGCGTCGATCTGGTCGATCGTCAGCGAGGCGTTCGACATCAGGCCGAGAAAAAGGCCGACCTGGACGAAGACGAGCGTCACGGCGAATGCCACACCCGAGACCGTGATGAAGAAACGGAGCTTGTCGTGAAGCAGCGATTTGGTTGCGAGATCGACAGCCATCTTCGTTACCCCTTCTTCAGCAGCCCGCGCAGGATCATGTCGATCGTCGCCTGCGTGCGCGCTTCGACCGGCCGCCAGTCGACCCATTCGTCTTTGCACTTGGCGATGTCGAGCGAGACGAGACCATGCACGCCCGACCAGATCACCTGCGTCGCGAGCTCGAGATCGGTCACGTCGTCGTGAAAGTAGCCGCCGGCGAACAGCTCGGCGACGATGCCTTTGAGGAACGCGTAGGCATCCTCTTCCGGGTTGCCTTTGGCGATCGTGCTCGGCTCGGTCGTCTTCGGCGTCATGAACATCAGCCGGTAATGGCTGGGGTTCGTCAGGCCAAAGTCGACATAGGCGCGTCCGGCGGCGCGGAGGCGCTCGATCGGATCGGGGATCTGCGCGATCGCGACGAAGCCGTGTGCGAAGGCGCGGAAGTCGTGATCGCAGAGCTCGGCGAGCAGCGCTTCCTTGTCTTTGAAGTGGAAGTAAATCGCGGTCGGCGAGTACTCGATGCGGTCGGCGATCCGGCGCATCGTGACGGACTCGACTCCTTCGCTGGCGAAGAGCTCGCGGGCAGCGTCGAGGATGCTGGTGCGGATTTCTTCGCGTTCGCGTTCTCTGCGTTCTTTCGGACCCAAAACGTTCCTCCGTTACTTAACGCTGTTAAGTTAAGTACCAAAGATCACCAAGTCAAGGGGCGAAGCGAAAAAAGGAAGAGAGGAGGGTGGGGGAGGATCAGTCGGCGAGCTTCTTCATCAGCTCATTGATCTGGTCGTAGACGCGCTGGACGGAGTCCTCGACCACAACGGTCGTCGCGTCCGGCAGCCGCTCTTCGACACGGATCATGTCGAGGATCTCATCCGTGGCAAAGAGGATGTCGGCCAGCTTGTCGAGCACGCGCTCTGACATCGGAAGGTGAACTGCAGTCATTGCGTCGATTTCGGTTTGGGCTTTGTAATTCACTCTGCTAAGGAGTGATTTATGTACCGAAATCCCTACCCTCGATTTCGAGGATATTCGCTGTGACTTTTTGGTTACGGCGCCGGGGGCGCGACGAGCTCGCTACACGCGTAGCGGTCAGGGGAGGTCGGGGATGACACCTTCGCGGATGACCGGCCCAAAATCTTCGGTGTCGGGCTTCTCTTCGGTTTTCCGCTGCGCGCGTTTTTCTGCCTTTTCAAGCTTGCGCTCGCGTTTCTGCTGCTCTCGCTGACGTTTGACGAATGAGGCTTGTGGTCTCGGCAATCGTGCCTCCTGAGAGATTTGTGAAAAAGAATCGAGGGCAGGATCGCTCCTGCCCTCGGATAGTACCGCAGACGTGGGTGTAAAGCTTACACCGGCTGGACGTTAGCCGCCTGAAGGCCCTTGGGGCCCTGGACGACGTCGAGCTCGACGGCAGCGCCTTCGGCGAGGGAGCGGAAACCGCCACCCTGGATGGCGGAGAAGTGGACGAACACGTCGTCGCCGTTCTCGGTGGTGATGAAGCCGAAGCCCTTGGCGTCGTTGAACCACTTGACATTACCAGTTGTTCTCATGGTGAATCTCCTTTCTGTGCTGCCCTGTTCGGAGATTCTTCGTCTCGAGCTGGCAAATCACTGATGCTCGACGCAACGGCGTCCCCCTGCTGCGAATTCCGTTATCGTACGCAACATGTCTCGATTGCTGCTGACACTCCTCTTTGCCCTCCCACTTTTTGCGCAGCCGGCAGCCGTGAAGCAGTCGTTTGGCGCTTTCAGCGCCGACGCGATCCGTGCCCACACGAAGTTTCTTTCGAGCGATCTCCTCGAGGGACGAGGTCCCGGCACTCGCGGGGACGCGCTCGCGACGAACTACATCGCCACCCAGTTCGAGGCGCTCGGACTCGAGCCTGCCGGCGACGCCGGGACGTACTTTCAGAAAGTTTCGCTTCTCGGCATCAAGACCGATCCCGAGAAGTCCGCCATCTCGATCCGCAAGGCCAACTCGG
>DASVUA010000218.1:0-1953 GCA_036387295.1 Thermoanaerobaculia bacterium
GCGTCGATTCAGTCACGAAAACTCCTCTTCGTTTCTTCCACGTTGCCGTGTTCACTCGCCTTGTCGCCCAGGCGCAAAAGCCCGGGCAACGGGCAACGGGCAAGTGGCAACCAGCGACGGGCAACCGTCGACGCGCAACTCCGCGGAGCGGCGCGCAACCCCGTCACGCTACCACCTCATCATCGACGAACTGCAGGTCGTACAACTTGCGATACACGCCGCGGCGTGCGAGGAGCTCGTCGTGCGTGCCGATTTCGGCGATGCGGCCTTTGTCGAGAACGACGATCTTGTGCGCGCTGCGGATGGTCGAGAGACGATGTGCGATGACGAGCGTCGTGCGGCCGCGCATGAGGTTGTTCAGCGCCTGCTGCACGAGCCGTTCGGATTCGGTATCGAGCGCCGAGGTCGCCTCGTCGAGGATGAGGATCGGCGGGTCTTTGAAGAGCGCGCGGGCGATGGCGAGACGCTGGCGCTGGCCGCCGGAGAGCAGCACGCCGCTCTCCCCGATCTGCGTGTCGTAGCCCTGCGGGAGCTGCGTGATGAAATCGTGCGCGTTGGCCGCTTTGGCCGCGTCGATGACGCGCTGTTCCTCGACGTCCGCGCGGCCGTACGCGATGTTGTTGCGGACGGTGTCGTTGAAGAGGATGACTTCCTGCGTGACGAAGCCCATGAGACGGCGGAGCGAGACGAGCGTCGCATCGCGCACGTCGACGCCGTCGACGGTGATGCGCCCTTGGGTGACGTCGTAGAAGCGCGGCAGGAGATTGACGAGCGTCGACTTGCCGGCACCGCTGCCGCCGACGAGCGCCACGATCTCGCCGGGCGCGACGTCGAGATCGACGTTCTGCAGCACACGCGCCGAGCTCGGGCCTTGTGCGGCCGCATTCGCGTCGCCACCGCGCGCTTCGTACGCGAACGAGATCCGCTCGTAGCGCACGCCTTTGCCGACGCTCTGCAGCTCGACGGCGTTCGCTTTCTCCACCACTTCGTTCGGCACGTCGAGCATGCGGAACACCCGCTCGGCCGCGGAGAGCGCGGTGTTGAGCGAGAGGTTCACCTTGTTGAGCTTCTTGATCGGCGCGTACATCAGCGCCAGCGCGGTGAGAAAGCTGACGAACTCTCCGGTCGACAGACGGCCGGCGGCAATGCGCGATTGCGCGTAATAGAACAGCAGCACCATGCAGAGGCCGGCCAGCAGTTCCATGACCGGCGAGGTCAGCGCCTGGATGCGCTGCGCGCTGAGGTTCCAGCGCAGATGCTTGCGCGTCGCTTCGCGAAAGCGGGTGATCTCGAACGGCTCCATCGTAAAGGCCTTCACGATGCGCACGCCGCGAATGGTTTCTTCGAGCAGCGTCGCGATCTCGGCCATCCGCTCCTGCGAGCGATGCGTCGTCTTGCGCAGCCGCTTTCCGAATTGCACGACGGGCGTGACGATCAGCGGCGCGCCGATGAGACTCACGACGGCCAGCACCGGGTTGAGCACGAAGAGATAGACGATGAGGCCGACGAGCGTCACCGACTCCTGCAGCAGATCGCCCATGCGTGTCGACACGGCGGCCTGAATGGCGTCGGCGTCGGACACGACGCGACTCACCATTTCGCCTGTGGAGCGTTTGGCAAAGAAGCCGTGACTCTGGTGAATCATCCGCTCGTACAGCTGATTGCGGAGGTCGCGGACGGTGGAGAGTCCGACTTTCTGAAACGAGTATTCGGCCGTGAACGAAGTGATGGCTCGAAGGAGAAAAACGATCAGGAGGATCGTGAGAACGCGCTTCCATTTGAGCGACGGCGCGACGTTCCACCACCGGTCGAAGCGCTGCTTGGCGCGATAGAGCGGCGGCAGCGTGTCGCGCACCTGCTTTTCGACGAACGACACGCGCGGATTCTCCGGCTGCGCGGCGCGCTGCACGCCGGGCGGCGACAGGACGTCGTCGAAGAGCGGCTGCACGAGCG
>DASVUA010000219.1:0-3386 GCA_036387295.1 Thermoanaerobaculia bacterium
GAACTCGGTCAACGGCGGTCCCACCATCCACCCATCGGAGCCGATTGCAAACGGCCGGATGGCTTTCTCGTGAGAGCCGCTGCGCTTTTTCACAACTGATACCGCCTTCCGAATTTCGCCGGAAAGCTCGAAGTAACGGAGGAGGATGACGCAGTCGGCGAGATAGCTGACGTCGACGGGACTCATCATCGAATTGCCGACCAGGCCATGCTGCGCGACGACGAGAAGCGTCGCGACGCCGTGCTGCCCGAGGTAGGTGAGGAGCTCGTGCATGTGGATGGTGAGGAAGCGCTCTTCCGGCATCGCATTGACGTAGCCGTTGAGGCTGTCGATCACGAGCACGCTGATGTTTCGCTTCTCGACCTGCTCGCGCACGAGCTGCACGAATTCGCCCGGCGGGACTTCGGCCGGATCGATCTGCTGAATCGCGATCCTGCCGTTCTCGATCTGCTCGAGCAGCGGCATGCTGATGCCTTCGCAGCGCGCCATCAGCGTGTTGCGGCTTTCGTCGAAAAGGAACATGGCGACGTTCTCGCCACGCTGCGCCGCCGCGGTCGCGTACTGCGATGCGAGCGCCGATTTGCCGGCGCCCGCCGGTCCCATGAGCAGCGTGCTGGTGCCGCGGTCGATGCCGCCGCCGAGCAGCAGGTCGACTGCCGGAATGCCGCTTTCGACGCGGCCGCGGATCGGGTGCGGCCGGTGCTCGGCGGCGACGAGGCGCGGAAAGACGACCAGCCCGCCGGTGCGGATTGCCACGTCGTGAAAGCCGCCGCGGTACTTGACGCCGCGAAACTTCGAAACGCGGATGCGCCGCCGTTCCGACCCGTAAACCGGTGCGAGCTGCTCGAGCAGCAGCACGCCGTGTGCGAGCGTCAGCAGTTGCATGTCACCCGAGGCGACGTCTTTGTCGTCGAGCAGCAGCACGGTCGCTTTCTTGCCGCTGAAGTAGTGCTTGAGGCCGAGGATCTGGCGGCGATAGCGGAGCGGGTTCTGCGCGAGGAGGCGCATTTCGGCGAGCGAATCGATGACGACGCGGTCCGGCTTCACGCGCTCGACCGCTTCGATCATCGTGCGCGTCGCTTCGCCGAGCTCCACCTCCGAGGGATGGAAGAGCGTCGTCTCATCGCTGTCGTCGAGGCGGTTGCCCGCGGTGTATTCGAAGATCTCGACGTCATCGAGCGACCAGCCGTGCGAGGCGGCCACGGCCTCGATCTCCTCGCGCGTTTCCGAGAGCGCGACGTACAGAACTTTCTCGCCGCGGCGAATCCCCTCGAGGAGGAAATGAAGGCCGAGCGTCGTCTTGCCGACGCCGGGATCGCCCATGATCAGATAGATCCGGTTCTTCGTCAGACCGCCGCCCAGAACATCATCCAGCCCCTGGATCCCCGTGGGCGTGAGCTCGCGTTTCATGGAAACCTCTTCTTATCGGTTGCCGTCGCCCTCTTCGCAGAGGGTGAGGATTGCTTTGGTGAATTCATCGACATCGAACGGCTTGGAAATCACGAGCTTCACAATGTCGAGATCGAGCTTCGTCAATGCCTGCTGCGAGACTGCTGAAACGACGGCCACCGGCAGACGCAGGTTCTCGCTCTTGATGAAGTCGATGATCTCGAAGCCGTTCAGCTCCGGGATCATCAGGTCGAGGACCAGCACCGAATACTGCGCCGTCCGAAGCTTGTCGAGCGCCGTGCGGCCATCAGCGGCGGTGTCGATCTGGATACGCGATCGGGTCAGGAGTTTTTCGACCAGCCTGCGGATCGCCGGGTCGTCCTCGACGACGAGGGCGCGGTACCGCGGTGCTGCATCGACGCCTGTGGCCGTCATGGAAGTCGGTACAGTGTAACAGTTTGGGCGAGCTCGTCGGATAGACTCCGCGTCATGCGAAAGCTTTTCTTGACGCTCGCGGCTACGTTTCTTTGCGTTGTTTCCGTGTCAGCCCAGGAGCTCTCCGCGGCCGATCTCGACCGGCGTCGAAAAGCCCTCATGGACCTGCTGAACGAGCAGTGGGAGTACACGCTCAAGACCTCTCCGGAGTTCGCGTCGATCCTCGGCGACCGCCGTTACAACGATCAGGTGGGCGACGTTTCCGAGCCCGCGGTGTTGCGCGACCGCGCGGCGACCAGGCGCTTTCTGAAACGCTTCGAGGCGATCGACACCCGCGCGTTCTCCGATCAGGAGCGCCTCAATCGCGATCTCATGATCCGCGATCTCCGCCTCTCGATCGAAAGCGAGAAGTTCAACAACTGGCAGATGCCGGTCAGTCAGATGGGTGGGCTGCACATCAACCTGCCGCAGGTCGTGGCTTCGCTTCCGTTCGCTACGGTCAAGGATTACGACGACTACATCGTCCGCCTTCGCAAGTTCCCGAAGCTGCTCGACGACACGATCGCCAACATGCGGAAAGGAATGTCCGCACGGCTCATGCCGCCGGCGTTCCTCCTGACGGCGGTGGCGACGCAGGCCGAGGGGATCGCCAGTGCGAAAGGGGAAGCCTCGCCGTACGCCGAGCCGCTGAAGAACTTTCCCGATGCCGTCCCGGAAGCGGAGCGGCAGCGCATCCGCCGCGAGGTCGTGGCGGCGATCGATCAGCAGATGATCCCGGTGTATCAGCGCTTCACGGCATTCGTGCGCAACGAGTACGCGCCGAAGGGGCGCACCGACGTCGGCGTCTGGTCGCTGCCGGATGGACGCGAGCGCTATGCGTTCCAGGTCCGCAACATGACGACGACGAACATGCAGCCGGACGCGATTCACGAGCTCGGCCTGCGTGAGGTCGCGCGAATCGAGGGGGAGATGCTGCAGATCGCGCGGAAGCTCGGCTTCGACGATCTCGCGTCGTTCAACAAATCTCTCTCCACCAATCCGGCCGCAAAACCAACGTCGGGCGAACAGATCCTCGAGCTCTATCGCAAGTACAACGACCAGATGTACGCGCGGCTGCCGCAGCTCTTCGGCCGTCTTCCCAAAGCGCGTCTCGAAGTGGTGCCGGTGCCGGAGTTCCGCGCGAAAGGGGCGCCTGCCGCGTCGTACGAGACCGGCTCGCCCGATGGTGCGCGGCCGGGACGCGTTTACGTCAATACCTCCGACGCCACGTCGCGCAGCCTGCTGCCGACCGAATCCACCGCGTATCACGAAGGCGTTCCGGGCCATCACATGCAGCTCTCGATTCAACAGGAGCTGACCGGTCTTCCACCATTCCGCCAGCAGGGAGGCACGACCGCGTTCGCCGAGGGTTGGGCGCTCTACTCCGAGCGCCTCGGCAAGGAGGTCGGTTTCTATCAGGATCCGCTCAGTGACTATGGACGCCTCAACGACGAGATGCTGCGCGCCATCCGTCTCGTCGTCGACACCGGCCTGCATCACAAACGCTGGACACGCGAGCAGGT